>CAXTOE010000084.1:0-9456 GCA_964245685.1 uncultured Acetobacteraceae bacterium
CCGCCTCGGACATCGACCCGCTCCCAGACCTGGAAGCGGGGTCTGGCGCCTGAGGCCCCGGCGGGTCAAGCGCTGGCTGTCGGTCCGGCAGCCCCGCCTCGCTTCCTGAAGCCGGCGGGCGAGGCTATACAGCCGGTCGTCCATTTTCCCGGAACGTCCGCACCCATGTTCGATGCCCCGACCCTGGTCACCGGCGCTACCGGTTTCGTCGGCTCCGCGGTGGCGCGCGTACTCGCGGCGCGCGGCCACAGGCTGCGCCTGCTGGTGCGGCCTGGCCGCGACCGGCGCAACCTCATGGGCATCGAGGCCGAGCTGGCGGAGGGCGACCTGACGCATCCTGACGGCTTCGCCGACGCGGTGCGCGGCTGCCGCGCCCTGTTCCACGTCGCCGCCGACTACCGGCTGTGGGTGCCGGATCCGGCGACGATGATGCAGGCCAACGTCGAGGGCACAAGGCGGCTGATGCTGGCGGCCCACGAGGCCGGGGTGGAGCGCATCGTCTACTGCTCGTCGGTGGCGGCCCTCGGACTGGTCGGCGACGGTTCGGTCGCGGACGAGACCACACCGGTGCACGAGCACGCGGTGATCGGCATCTACAAGCGGTCGAAGTACCGCGCCGAGCAGGAGGTGCTTCGCCTGGTGCACGAGCGCGGCCTGCCGGCGGTGATCGTCAACCCCTCGACCCCGGTCGGGCCGCGCGACATCAAGCCGACTCCCACCGGGCTGATGATCGCCGACGCGGCAGCGGGCAGGATGCCGGCCTACGTCGAGACCGGGCTGAACATCGTGCATGTCGACGACGTGGCGGAGGGTCATGCGCTGGCCTACGAGCGCGGCGTGATCGGCGAGCGCTACATCCTGGGCGGCGAGGACATGCGGCTGCGCGACCTGTTCGCCGCCGTCTCCGAGGCGGCCGGAGTGCGTCCGCCGCGCATCCGGCTGTCGCAGTCGGTGCTGTGGCCGGTGGCGCTGGCCTCGGAGTGGGCGTCGCGCGGCTTCGGCATCGAGCCCAGGGTGACGCGCGAGATGCTGGCGATGTCGAGGAAGAAGATGTTCTTCTCGTCCGACAAGGCGCGGACGGCCCTCGGCTACGCGCCGCGTCCGGCGCGCGAGGCGGTGGTCGACGCGGTGGCGTGGTTCGCCGGACACGGCATGCTGGGTTGATGGCGGTGCTGCCGCTCGCCGTGCTGTCGCTGCTGATCTGGCTCGGCCTGGTGCTGCTGCACGGGCGCTTCTGGCAATCCGGGCCGGTGCTGGCGCCGGTGCGCTCGGCGGTGCGCCCGGACGCCACCACCTGGCCGGCGCTGTGCGTGGTGGTGCCGGCGCGCGACGAGGCGGCCCAGGTGCAGGAGAGCCTGCTGTCGCTGCTGGCGCAGGACTACCCCGGACCGTACGGCGTGGTGCTGGTCGACGACCGCAGCAGCGACGGCACCGGGGCGATCGCGCGCGAGCTGAACTCGCCGCACCTGCACGTGCTCGACGGCAGCGATCCGCCGCCCGGCTGGAGCGGCAAGCTGTGGGCGGTGGCGCAAGGGGTCGCGCACGTGCGGCGGATGATGCCGGAAGAGGGCTACATCCTGCTCGCTGACGCCGACATCGTGCATCAGCCGGCGCACGTCGCCACCCTGGTCGCCAAGGCGGTGCGCGACGGGCTCGACCAGGTCTCGGAGATGGTCGCGCTGAACACCGAGAGCCTTGCGGAGCGCGCGCTGGTGCCGGCCTTCGTGTACTTCTTCCAGCTGCTGTACCCGTTCGCCCAGGTGAACCGGCCCGGCCACCGGGTGGCCGCGGCGGCCGGCGGCACCATCCTGATCCGCATGGCGGCGCTGGCGCGGATCGGCGGCATCGAGAGCCTGCGCGGCGCGCTGATCGACGACGTGGCGCTGGCCGCCCGGGTCAAGCGCGGCGGCGGCAAGATCTGGCTCGGCCACAGCCTGCTGGCCCGCTCGGTGCGGCCCTACCCGCATCCCCTCGACGTCTGGCGCATGGTGGCACGCACCGCCTACGTGCAGCTGCGCTTCTCGCCGCTGCTGCTGGCCGGCACGGTGGCCGCGATGGCGCTGATCTGGCTGGTGCCGCCGCTGGCCGCGCTGGCCGCGCACGGCGCGGCCCGGCTGTGCGGCATCCTGGCCTGGGCGATCGCCACGCTGTCGTTCCTGCCGACGCTGCGCCGCTTCCGCCTGTCGCCGCTGTGGGCGCTGTTGCTGCCGGCGGTGGCGGTGTTCTACACCGCGGCCACCATCGGCTCGGCGCTGGACCACCATCGCGGACGCGGCGTGGTCTGGAAGCAGCGCGCCTACCGCGAGGGGGATCCGTCCGCGTCATGAACGACCTGCCCGCGAGCGTCGCGCCCGCCCCCCTCGATGTCGCCTCCGGCAAGGGCCGTGCGGATGAGAACTTCCCGGTCGGCTCGCGCCTGATCCGTGCGGCACTGCGACCGCACGTGCACGCCTATTACGGCTTCGCGCGCGCCATCGACGACATCGCCGACAACGCGGTGCTGCCGCCGCCGGCCAAGATCGCCCGGCTGGACGCGATGGAAGCGGCAGTGCTCGGCCGCCCGCCGGCCGCCTCGGGCGCGACGCCTGCGGAGCTCGGCCACGCGCACCGGCTGCACGCCTCGCTGGCCGTCACCGGGATCGACCCGTCCACCGCGACCGACCTGATCGTGGCGTTCCGTCGCGACGCGGCGCAGCCGCGCACCGAGAGCTGGGAGGAGCTGGCCTGGTACTGCCGCTACTCCGCCAACCCGGTCGGGCGCTACCTGCTGGCGCTGCACGGCGAGGGGGCGGGGAGCCTCGCCGCGTCGGACGCGCTGTGCACGGCGCTGCAGGTGCTGAACCACCTGCAGGACTGCAAGGCCGATCTCGCCGAGCTCGATCGCTGCTACGTCCCCGGCCCCTGGCTGGCGCAGGAAGGGCTCGACGTCGAGGTGCTGCGCGAGGAGCGCTGCCGTCCGCCGCTGCGACGCGTGCTCGACCGGCTGCTCGACGAGGTCGACCGCCTGAACCGGCATGCGGCGATGCTGCCCGGGCGGGTGGCGGACCGGCGCATGCGCCTGGAGTCGGCGGTGATCGTGGAGCTGTCGCATCGCCTGGCGGCGCGGCTGCGTCGCGAGGACCCGCTGGCGCGGCGGGTGAAGCTGCGACGCGGCGACGTGGCGCGCAGCCTGCTGGGTGCGGCGCGCGCCTGGCGGAGACGATGATGCGGGCTGCCGCGACGGCGCTGGGCTGCGACGCCGGCGACCTCGCCCTGGTGGAGGGCATCGTCAGGCGCTCGGGCACCTCGTTCGCCCGCGGCATGCGGGTGCTGCCGCCGGATCGCCGCTACGCGATGTACGCGATCTACGCCTTCTGCCGCCTGGTCGACGACGTGGCGGACGAGGCGGGGCCGTTCGAGGCCAAGCTGCCGCTGCTGGCCGCGTGGCGCGACCGCATCGCCGGGCTCTATCGAGGGATCGCCGCGGACGGTCTGGACCGCGTGCTGCTGGCGGCGATCACGCGCTACCGGCTGCGCGCCGAGGATTTCCAGGCGGTGATCGACGGCATGCAGATGGACGCGGAGCGGGTGATCGTCGCACCCCCTGAGGCGGAGCTCGACCTGTATATCGACCGGGTCGCCAGCGCGGTGGGCCGGCTGTCGGTGCGCGCCTTCGGCGACTCGTCTGCCGACGCCGACGAGGTCGCGTACCATCTCGGCCGCGCGCTGCAGATCACCAACATCCTGCGCGACCTGGGCGAGGATGCCGGGCGCGGCCGGCTCTACCTGCCGCGCGAGCAGCTGCTGCAGGCCGGGGTGCCATGCGCGCCGGACGCGGCACTGGCGTCGCCCAGGCTGCAGCAGGCCTGCCGCGCCATGGCGCGGGTCGCGCGGGCGCATTTCCAGGCCGCGCGCCAGGCGATGGCGCGCTGCGACCGCGCCGCGATGCGCCCGGCAAGGCTGATGGCAGCCAGTTACGATGCGATCCTGCGCGCCCAGGAGCGCGCCGGCTGGCGCGACCCGTCGCGGCGGGTGCGCCTGCCAGCCTGGCGCAAGGCCTGGGTGGCGCTGCAGGCGGTGCGTCCGTGACTCGGATCGAGCCGGTGCGTGAAGCCATGGGGTCCGGGGCCGCCGGCCCCGGCGGGTCGAGGGCAGCGCCCTCGCCTGGCCTGATCCACGTCATCGGCGGCGGCCTGGCCGGCCTTTCCGCGGCACTCGACCTGGCGGAAGCCGGCAGGCGCGTCCGCCTCTACGAATCCGGCCCGAACTGCGGCGGCCGCGCCCGCTCCTACGAGGACCGCCAGCTCGGCTGTCGCATCGACAACGGCAACCATCTGCTGCTGTCGGCGAACCACGCCACCTTCGGCTTCCTGGATCGGCTCGGCGCGTACGGCACCCTGACCGGCCCCGACAGGCCGGTGTTCCCGTTCGTCGATCTCGCGGCCGGGGTGCACTGGACGCTGCGGCTGTCGCGCGGCCGGATCCCGTGGTGGGTGTTCGACCGTCGCCGCCGCGTGCCGGGGATGCGGCTGCGCGAGCTGCTGTCGCTGGCGCGCCTGCTGCGGGCCCGAGGCGACGCCAGCGTCGCCGATTGCCTGATGCCCGGCGCGCTCGCCGACCGCCTGCTGGTGCCGCTGTCGATCGCGGTGCTCAACACGCAGCCGGAGGACGGAAGTGCCGGCCTGATGGCGTCGATGATGCGCGAGTCGCTGGCGCGCGGCGGTGCGGCGTGCCTGCCGCGCTTTCCGACCGAGGGGTTGTCGGAGAGCTTCATCGATCCGGCGGTGTCGCGGCTGCGCGACATGGGCGTCGAGGTACGCACCGGCTGCCGCGTGACCGGGCTGCGCGCCCGTGACGGCGCGCTGCGTGCGCTGGCGCTGGCAGACGGCGAGCAGTCGCTGGGCGAGGCGGACCGTGTGGTGCTGGCGGTGCCGGCGCCGGTGGCGGCCGAGCTCGCGGCACCGGTGCTGCCGGGACTGACCCTGCCGGACCGCTTCGAGAGCATCGTCAACCTGCACTACCGGATCACGCTCGGCGACCGGTTGGGCGGCACGCTCGGCGATGCCGGCTTCCTGGGCATCGTCGGCGGGCTCGCCGAGTGGGCATTCGTCAAGCCGACGGTGATCTCGGTGACGATCAGCGCCGCCAACCACCTGGCCGACCGCGACGGCGAGGCGCTCGCCGCGCAGGTGTGGCGCGAGCTGCGGCGGGCGCTGTCGCCGTGGCTGAAGCCGGGCGCCGTGTTGCCCGAGGCGGCGCCGCCGCATCGCGTGCTGCGCGAGAAGCGTGCGACCTTCGCCGCCACCGCGGCACAGGACCGGCTGCGGCCAGGATGTCGCACCGCGTTGAAGAATATGGTGTTGGCGGGCGACTGGACCGCCACAGGCTTGCCCGCAACCATCGAAGGTGCAATCAGGTCGGGTTCGACCGCGGCCCGCATGGTCGCCGCATCCTGACCGAGACCGGAGCAAGAGCCGTTGACGGAGCCCCGCCTGACAGGTCGCATCCTGCCTTCGGAACCATGCTGACCAAGCCGGACCTCGCGTCCCGCGTAACGGATCTCGATCAGGCGGTCGCTACGGCGCAGTCTGCGCTGGCGGCCCGGCAGTCCAGCGACGGCCACTGGGTGTTCGAGCTCGAGGCGGATGCCACCATCCCGGCGGAATACATCCTGCTCGAGCATTTTCTCGACCGGATCGACGCGCCGCTGCAGGCGCGGCTCGGCATCTACCTGCGCCGCATCCAGGGCGCGCATGGCGGCTGGCCGCTGTATCACGGCGGCCGGATCGACCTGTCGGCCAGCGTGAAGGCGTATTTCGCGCTCAAGGCGATCGGCGACGACCCGGAGGCGCCGCACATGCGCCGCGCCCGCGAGGCGATTCTGGGCCTCGGCGGTGCCGCGCGGGCCAACGTGTTCACCCGCTTCCAGCTGGCGCTGTTCGGCCAGATCCCATGGCGCGGCACGCCGATCATGCCGATCGAGCTGATGCTGCTGCCGCGTTGGTTCTTCTTCAACATCTGGAACATGTCGTACTGGTCGCGCATCGTGGTGGCGCCGCTGCTGGTGCTGGCGACGCACAAGCCGCGCGCGCGCAACCCGCACGGCGTGACCATGCGCGAGCTGTTCGTCACACCGCCGGAACAGGTGCGCAACTGGAACCACGGCCCCGACCGTTCGCCCTGGGGGCGCGTATTCAAGGGGGTGGACAGCGTGCTGCGGGTGCTCGACCCGTTCACGCCCGGTCCGCTACGGCGCCGCGCGATCCGGCGCACGGTGCGGTTCGTCGAGCAGCGGCTGAACGGCGAGGACGGGCTGGGCGCGATCTATCCGGCGATGGCCAACAGCGTCATGATGTATGACGTGCTGGGGGTGTCACCCGACGATCCGAACGCGGCGATGGCCTGGCGCTCGGTGCGCAACCTGCTGGTCGATCATGGCGAGGAGAGCTACTGCCAACCCTGCGTCTCGCCGATCTGGGACACGGCGCTGGCCGGGCACGCCCTGATCGAGGCGGCGTCGGACGGCCCTGCCGGATTCGCCGCGCTGGAGGCCTCGCGCGCGGCCGAGGAGCAGCTGCAGGCCGCGGCGGGATGGCTGCGCGACCGTCAGGTGCTCGACGTCAAGGGCGACTGGGCGGTGCAGCGTCCCGACCTGCCACCGGGCGGCTGGGCCTTCCAGTATCGCAACGACTACTACCCGGACGTGGACGACACCGCGGTGGTCGCGATGCTGCTGCATCGCCAGGCGTCGGCATCGGGCGATGCGGACAGCACGGAGGCGATCGAGCGCGCCCGGATCTGGGTGGTCGGCATGCAGAGCAGCAACGGCGGCTGGGGCGCCTTCGACGTCGACAACAACCACGACATCCTCAACCACATCCCGTTCGCCGACCACGGGGCGCTGCTCGACCCGCCGACCGCCGACGTCGCGGCGCGCTGCATCTCGTTCCTGGCCCAGCTCGCCGACCCGCGCGACGCCCGGGTGATCAACCGCGGCGTCGACTACCTCAAGGGCGAGCAGGAGCCGGACGGAAGCTGGTTCGGCCGCTGGGGCACCAACTACATCTACGGCACCTGGTCGGTGCTGTGCGCGCTGAACGTCGCGGGTGTCCCGCCCGAGGATCCCGCGGTGCGTCGCGCGGTGGACTGGCTGCTCTCGGTGCAGCGCGACGACGGCGGCTGGGGCGAGGACTGCGCGAGCTTCGAGGGCGCGCCGCCCGGGCGCTACACCGAGAGCCTGCCGTCGCAGACCGCCTGGGCACTGCTCGGGTTGATGGCGGCCGGCGAGCACGCCCATCCGGCGGTGGCGCGCGGCGTCGCCCACCTGCTGCGCACCCAGGACGGGGACGGCGAGTGGCAGGAGCTGCCGTACAACGCGGTCGGCTTCCCCAAGGTGTTCTACCTGCGCTACCACGGCTACAGGATGTTCTTTCCGCTGCTGGCGCTGGCGCGCTACCGCAACCTGGAGCAGGGCAACAGCCGGCGCGTCGTGCACGGGTTCTAGACCGTAACTCGATCAGCTGAACCGCCGGTTAGGCTGGACGGCGGTGCTCGCCATGCGGGCCTGCTTCGCCCTCATCCTGCTCACGGAATGGAGGGTGACGTGCCGCAGAAGGTGATCGGCCTCATCGGCGGGATGAGCTGGGAGAGTTCGGCCGAGTACTACCGGATCATCAACCAGATGGTCCGGACCCGCCTGGGTGGCCTGCGTTCGGCCCGCTGCCTGATGTGGTCGTTCGACTTCGGAGAGATCGAGGCGCTGCAACATGCCGGGCGATGGGACGACGCCGCTGCCGAGATGATCGCCGCCGCGCAGCGCCTCGAACGCGGCGGCGCGGATTTCGTGGTGATCTGCACGAACACGATGCACCGCATGGCCGACCAGGTTCAGGCGGCCATCGGGTTGCCGTTGCTGCACATCGCGGACCCGACCGCGGAACGGATCAAGGCCGCCAGGCTGAAGAGGGTCGGCCTGCTCGGGACCGCCTTCACCATGGAACAGGACTTCTACAAGGGGCGGCTCGCCGACCGGCACGGGCTGGAGGTGCTCGTGCCGGGCGATGATGACCGCGCGGAGGTGCATCGTGTGATCTACGCCGAACTGGTCCAGGGCCGGGCAGAGCCGTCCTCGCGCCGCGCCTACCGCGACGTGATCGCCCGCCTGGTGGGGCGCGGCGCAGAGGCCGTGATCCTGGGCTGCACGGAGATCATGCTGCTGGTGACGCCCGAGGACAGCACGGTGCCACTCTTCGACACGACAGCTCTTCACGCCGAGGCTGCGGTCGATCTGGCTGTTGCGGGCATCCGATAGCTCTCCGCGGCCAACCCGGCGGTCCCGCAGCACATCGTCCGCCCGCAGCGCCACGAGGTCGCGGCTCCGCTGCTTGAGCATTGGCTTCCGGCCGATCAGCTCGCCGAGGTTCGAGGCTTCGGGCCTCCCACGGAGGCGGCCAACTCGGGCTTCACGGTCGAACTCGCGACGTTGCCCCTGGCTCGGCCGTCTGGCGTCTGCGGCGGGCAGCCCCGTCGAGGGCAGGTCAACTGGCACTGCCGGTCCACCCGGCGCCCGACATCTACCGCTTGGGCTCTGCCGGCTTCATCGAGATGCTCGGTTTGATGCACGACAGCATGGCGGTGTCACGTGCCGCCCGCAGGATGGTTCGGGATGCCGACGAGCGCTGGTAGGTGTGGAACGTTGAACGGTGTGGAAAGCGGGTTCTTGACGACGATCGGCCCGTCTACTGAGGTGGCGGGATGACAGACCGTCCCTTCATCCACCTCAGGAAGAACCTCCGCGACGGTGTGACAACGCCGGTTTGGCCTGCAGGGATACGACCGGAAGCGTTCGACGCAGGGGAGCATCTCGAGCAGGCACATGACCTGCTGGTTGAAGCCTATAAACCTGGCGGTGGCCAAGTCGAGCCATTCGAAGAATGGTGGTCCGCCTTGAGGCAGGATGCAGAATACGACCCGTCCGTGTCCTTCGTCGCGCTCAATGCGGATGACGCCGTAGTTGGCGTGGCTCAATGCTGGACGAGCGGCTTTCTCAAAGACCTAGCGGTTGCTGAAGCATGGCGACGCAGAGGGATAGGAGAGGCGCTCTTGTTACACGCCTTGATCGCATTTCAAGCAAGAGGCATGAAGCAATTCGACCTGAAGGTTGAGGTAGATAATCCGACGGGAGCAGGTCGCCTGTATCTCCGCCTTGGCATGGCGCCGGTCGTGTAGTGCTAGGACCACCATGTGTCGACTGCGGTCCTGAATGCGTGCGGCCTCTGAGGCCGCCCCGAGCCGCATGATCGGCTTCGTGGTCGGCCTGCGCGCCGAGGCGAGGCTGCTGCGTCCGCTCGGTGAGCGCGTGCGGGTCGGGGTCGGCGGCGGCACCGAGGCCGGTGCCCGGGAGGCCGTCGCGCGGCTGATATGCGGTGGCGTCCGGCACCTGGTGAGCCTCGGGCTGGCGGCGGGGCTGGATCCGCT
>CAXTOE010000084.1:9466-9709 GCA_964245685.1 uncultured Acetobacteraceae bacterium
CTGCCGTCGCGGGTGGTGGTCGGCGGCCGCGACTACCCGACCGACCCGTCGCTCTGCGCCTGGCTGGGCGGAGCGGTCGGCGGCGGGCTGCTGCACAGCCGGGTCGCGGTCGCGACCGCGGAGGAGAAGCGCGCGCTGCATCGCGCCAGCCTGTGCGACTCGCTCGACATGGAGAGCGGGGTGGTGGCGGAGGCTGCACGCGGCGCCGGGCTGCCGTTCGCGGCCCTGCGCGCGGTGTGCGAT
>CAXTOE010000085.1:0-4675 GCA_964245685.1 uncultured Acetobacteraceae bacterium
ACCAGATCGAGCTGGGCTACGCCGGGATCTTCACCCTGGCGCAGGTGCCGCAGAACGCGATCGAGCCGGTGCTGCTGGCGGAGTGCCCGCGGCTGCTGTTCCCGTTCGCGCGCAGCATGCTGGCCTCGATCACCCGCGAAGCCGGCTTCGCGCCGGTGCTGCTGCAGCCGCTCGACTTCGTCGCCTTCTGGCAGACCAAGCGGCAGCAGAATGCGCAGTTGGCCCAGGCGGCCGCCCAGGGGGCGATACAGGACGCGGGCCAAGCTCCGTAGGTGCGGACCCGTTTCTAATACGATCCTTCATCATTACGGTCCTGTCCACTTCAACTTGACGCTTCCGGTCAAGGCAATGTTAATCTGCCCGCGCACAATGGTGTCTCGCAGGCGGAATGATCGTGAACGATGCCCGGATCGGTCCGCTTCCCGATCATGAACAGCATCCCGACCTGGTCAACTACGAGCCGGTCCGACGCCGCGCCTCCTGGTCGATGTTCGATCCCGCCTGGTACCTCGCGCGCTACCCGGAGGCGGCCGAGGAGATAGAACGTTCAGGCATAGCCGACACCGAACGATTCTACCGCGAACGGGGCGCGCGGCTCGGCCACTCGCCCAACATGTATTTCGACGAGACGTACTACCTTCACGAAAACATCGACGTCGCGAAGCATGTCGATTCCGGATCGATCGCGTCGGGGTTCGCGCACTACTGCAGCGACGGCCACCGCGAGCGTTCGCCGCACTGGCTGTTCTCCGAGAAGTTCTACCGCACCGAGAACCCCGACATCACCCGCGGCGTGCTGGACCGGCACGGCCTGGTCAACGGCTACGACCACTACCTGTCGCTCGGCGACCGCGGCTTCCGCAGCGGGCACTGGCTGTTCGACCCGATGCTGTATCGCAACAACAAGGCGGAGCAGGATCCCGCCGGTCCGGAGACCGGCGGCTCGTTCGTGCAGTTCCTGACCGGCAACTGCGTCTCCGGCACGCTGTCGCGGGTGTCGTGGTATTTCGACCCGCGCTGGTATCTCGACAGCTACCCGGACGTGCGCCACGAGCTCGATGACGGTCGCTGGAGTTGCGCGCTGCACCATTTCCTGTGCAACCCGACGCCGCAACGCTACCAGGCGCTGGAATGGTTCTCAGAGGCGTACTACGCCGAGACCTATCCGGACGTGCAGGACGCGGTGGATGCCGGGCGCTTCCGCAGCGGCTACGAGCATTTCGTCAAGCACGGCGCCGCCGAGCGACGCCGCCCGCATCCCGACATCGACCTGCTGCACTACTTCCTCAGCGGGCGGGTGCAGGCGGACCTGGAGGGTGGCGCCTTCCGCGACGCCTTCGCGCACTGGCTGTCGCGGCTGAGCAGCGGCCAGCTCTCCCACGTCGCCGAACCGATCGCGGAGCATCAGTCCAAGCAGCTGTTCGCCCGTGCCGCCGACAACATGCTGCCGCAGCTCGCCCGGCGCGGGCTCGACTTCACCGTATCGGGCGCCGCCGAGCTCAGCGTCATCGTGGTGCTGCACAACCAGTTCGCGCTGACCATGATGGCGATGGCCTCGCTGCGCGCCAACTTCACCGGCGCCATCGAGCTGATCCTGGTCGATAGTGGCTCGCACGACGAGACGCGCCACATCGAGCGCACCATCACCGGCGCCAAGCTGATCCGCTTCCCCTACAACGCCGGCTTCGTGGAGTCGTGCAACACGGCACTCGCCCACGTCAGCGCGCCGGCGGTGCTGTACCTGAACAACGACCTGCTGCTCGGCCCCGACGCCTGCAGGCTGGCGCTCGAGCGGCTGTTCTCCGCGCCCGACATCGGCGCGGTCGGGGGCAAGCTGATCCGCACCAACGGCCAGCTGCAGGAGGCCGGCTCGATCATCTGGCGCGACGGCACCACCTTCGGCTACCTGCGCGACGGCGACCCGAACACGCCGGAGGCCAACTTCGTGCGCGAGGTCGATTACTGCTCCGGCGCCTTCCTGATGCTGCGCAGCGAGGAGGTGCGCGGCCTGGGCGGCTTCGACGACGACTACCGACCGGCCTACTACGAGGAGGCGGACCTGTGCGTGCGGCTGCGCAAGTCCGGCTGGCGTATCCTGTACGATCCCTGCGTGGTCATCCAGCATTTCGAGTACGGCTCCGCCGACGCCGCCGCCTCGACCCGGCTGATGCAGCGCAACCACCGCATCTTCGTCTCCAAGCACCTCGACTACCTGCGCTACCAGCACCCGCCGGCGCGCCGGCACGCGGTGCACGCCCGCTCGCCGCGGCAGCACGCCCAGGCGGCGCATCTCGCGGCGCAGCCCCAGGCGCAGGCGCATGCAGGCCCCGGTCCGGCCGGTGTCGGCCTGCGCATCCTGTTCATTGAGGACCGCATCCCGCTGCGCCGGCTCGGTGCCGGCTACGTGCGCTCGAACGATATCACCCACGCGATGAGCGGTCTCGGCCACCTGGTCAGCGTGTTTCCGATCTACAAGGCGACGGCGAGCCCGATCGAGATCTACCGCGACATGCCGGAGACCGCCGAGGTGCTCTACGAGCGTGGCATGGAGGTGCTGGCCGACTTCATCGCCGAGCGCTCGGGCTACTACGACATCGTCTGGGTCGGGCGGACGCACAATCTGGAGCGGCTGCTGCCGATCCTGGAGGACGGCTCGGCGGCGCTGCCCTCGCACGGCTTCGTGCTCGACACCGAGGCGGTCGCCGCACCGCGACAGGCGGCGCAGAACCGCGTGCTCGGGCGGCCGTTGACGCTCAGCCTCGACCAGGCGCTGCGCGCCGAGCTCGCCTGCGCCTATTTCTGCCAGAAGATCATCGCCGTGAACGCCTGCGACGCGGAGCTGGTGCGCCGTGCCGGGCACCACAACGTCGCGGTGCTGGGGCACATGAAGCAGCCCTGCCCGACGCCGTCGAGCTGGAGCCAGCGGCGCGACCTGCTGTTCCTGGGCGCGATCCACGATCCGGGATCGCCCAACCACGACAGCCTGGAGTGGTTCATCGAGTGCGTGCTGCCGCTGCTCGAGGGCAGGCTGCCGCCCGACGTGCGCTTCACCGTTGCCGGCTTCGTGCGCCGCGGCGTCGACCTGTCGGAGCTCGGACGTCACCCGCGGGTCGACCTGATCGGGCCGGTCGACGACCTCGCCGCCCTGTATGACAGCCACCGCGTGTTCGTGGCACCCACCCGCTTCGCCGGCGGCATCCCGTTCAAGGTGCACGAGGCCGCGAGCTACGGCGTGCCGGTGGTGGCCACCGATCTGCTCTGCCGGCAGGTCGGCTGGCATCCGGGCTCGGAGATCATCTCCGGCGGCACCGACGATCCAGGGCGGTTCGCCGACGGCGTCGTCGTCCTCTACGACCAGATCGAGACCTGGAACACCGTGCGGCGCGGCGCGCTCAACCGGTTGCACGACGAAAACAACCCCGCCGACTATGTCGACAGCCTGCGGCGCATCCTGCACGATGTCGCGACCGGAGGATTCACCCCGGCCGGATAGCGGGGCGTGCCGTCATGATCTCCAGGGCGCTGGACCATATCGACGCGACGATCGAGCCGAGCGTCGGCAGGCTGTTCGACCTGCTGCGCATCCCGAGCATCTCGACCCAGCCCGACCACGCTGCCGACTGCAGGCGCGCCGCCGAGTGGCTGTGCCAAGACCTCCAGGGCATGGGCTTCGAGGCGTCGGTGCGCGAGACGCCGGGCCACCCGATCGTGGTCGCGCACGAGCTGTCGTCGCGCACCGGGCCGCACGTGCTGTTCTACGGCCACTACGACGTGCAGCCGGTCGACCCGCTGTCGCTGTGGGACACCGCACCGTTCGAGCCGTCGCTGCGCGAGGATCCGGTGCGCCGGCGCAAGATCATCGTCGGGCGGGGCGCCTCGGACGACAAGGGCCAGGTGATGACCTTCCTGGAGGCGTGCCGCGCCCTGCGCGCGACGCTGGGCGAGCTGCCGCTGCGCATCTCGGTGCTGATCGAGGGCGAGGAGGAGAGCGGCGGCGCCAACCTGATGCCGTTCCTGCAGGCCCACGCCGAGGAGCTGCGCTGCGACGTGGCGCTGATCTGCGACACCGGCCTCGCCGCCGACGGCGTGCCCGCCATCACCACCATGCTGCGCGGCCTGGTCGGCGAGGAGGTGGTGATCACCGCCGCCGACCGCGACCTGCATTCCGGGATCTTCGGCAACGCCGCGCGCAACCCGATCCACGTGCTGGCCGACATCATCGCCGGCCTGCGCGACGCTGACGGCCGGGTCACGCTGCCGGGCTTCTACGACGGCGTGCGCGACCTGCCCGACACGGTCCGTGCCGCCTGGCGCGCGCTCGGCCTGGAGGACGCGGTGGTGCTGGGCGCGGTCGGGCTGTCGGTGCCCGCCGGCGAGGCGGGCTACAGCGCGCTGGAGCAGACCTGGTCGCGTCCTTCCTGCGAGGTCAACGGCGTCTCCGGCGGCTACCAGGATGCCGGCTTCAAGACCGTGCTGCCGGCGCGGGCCTCGGCCAAGATCTCGTTCCGGCTGGTCGCCGGACAGGATCCGGAGGCGATACGCAGGAGCTTCCGCGACTACGTGCTGAGCCGGCTGCCGCCCGACTGCCGGGCCTCGTTCAGCTCGCACGGCGCCTCGAGGGCGAGTGCCGTGCCCTTCGAAGGCGAGGCGCTGCGGGTGGCCCTCGCCTTCGAAG
>CAXTOE010000085.1:4685-9546 GCA_964245685.1 uncultured Acetobacteraceae bacterium
GCGCACGGCCCTGGCCGCGCTGAGCGAGGCGGGGGGCCGACCGGCGGTGACGATCGGTTCCGGCGGCTCGATCCCGGTGGTCGGCGAGCTGCAGGAGGCGCTGGGCGTCGATGCGCTGCTGGTCGGCTTCGGGCGCGACGACGACCGCATCCACTCTCCCAACGAGAAGTACGACCTGGACAGCTTCCACCACGGCATCCGCTCGTGGGTGCGCATCCTGCACGCCCTGGCGGAAGCGCCGCTCCCCGCCTAAGACCAGCCGCCGATCGGGGTCTGTGGCCGCCGGCCCCAGCGGGTCGAGGGCAGAGCCCTTGCCTGCTCTCTACAGGCTAATCCAGCCCGGCATCGTCCGCCGCGGTGCCGACCTCGACGATGCCCTCGATCTCGCTCAGCCTGGCGAGCAGGTGCGACACCGGGCGCTTGCCCTTGACCTGCATGCGCAGCGTGACCACGCCGCCGGCGGGGCGCGGAGGCGGTTCCACCCCTTCGAGGTCGGCCGCGTCCTCGGCCGCGTCGCGGCTCAGGGTCCCCCCGCCGTCGCGGTCCAGCCGCACGTGGTCGATGGTGAAGCGCAGCTCGGTGCACCGGATCAGGATGGTGCGCAGCAAGCCGCGGCCGTCCTGGTAGGAGATGTCGATGTCCGTCGCCATCCGCCGGGTCGAGGCGCGCGGCAGGTACTGGATCAGACGGGGGAACACGAACATGATGACGAAGTGGCCGACGGTGGTCGCCACCGCGAGCAGCGGCAGCCCGGCGCCGCAGGCCATGCCCAGGGCGGCGGTGAGCCAGAACGAGGCCGCCGTCGTCAGCCCGCGTACCAGGTCGCGTCGCATGAAGATGACGCCGCCGCCGATGAAGCCGATGCCGGACACCACCTGCGCCGCGACCCGGGACGGATCGAGCACGACCCGGTTGTTCGCGAGCACGTCGCTGAAGCCGTATTTCGAGATCAGCATGAACAGCGCCGAGGCGACGCCGACCAGGGTGTAGGTGCGCAGGCCGGCACTCTTCTGCCGGATCTCGCGCTCCAGCCCGACCAAGGCGGAGAGCACGAAGGCCAGGGTCAGCTCGCCGAACTGCAGCCAGCCCTGTCCGTCCACGCACCGCTCCTCCGCATCGGGCCAGGGCGCGCCCCGGACGCGCCGAGGCGGAAGCCCCGGAGCATCCGTCCTTATAGAGGGTCAGGCGCGGGCTGCGGAGCCTCGCGCTGCGACCTCCTCGGCGACCAGCCGACGCGGACGGCGCGCGAACAGGCGGCGGATCACCGCGTAGAACACCGGCGTGAAGGCCAGGCCGAACAGGGTGACGCCGAGCATCCCGGAGAACACCGCGGTGCCGAGCGACTGGCGCATCTCCGAGCCGGCACCGCTCGCCACCACCAGCGGCACCACGCCGAGGATGAAGGCGAACGACGTCATCAGGATGGGCCGCAGCCGGGTCCGTGCCGCGCGGATCGCCGCGCGCGCCGCACTCAGGCCGCCCTCTTCGGCCTGCCTGGCGAACTCGACGATCAGGATGGCGTTCTTCGCCGCCAGCCCGACCAGCACCACGAAGCCGATCTGTGCCAGGATGTCGACGTTCAGGCCGCGCAGCAGCAGCCCGGTGACCGAGGCGAGCAGGCACATCGGCAGGATCAGCACCACCGATAGCGGCAGCGTCCAGCTCTCGTACTGCGCCGCCAGCACCAGGAACACGAACAGCACCGAGGCGCCGAACACCTCGATCGCGGTGTTGCCGGCCTGGCGCTGCTGGAACGCGAGGTCGGTCCACTCGAAGCCGATGCCGGGCGGCAGGGTGCTCGCCGCCAGATGCTCCATCGTCGCCAGCGCGGTGCCCGAGGAGATGCCGGGCAGCGTGCTGCCCTGCACCTCGGCCGCCGGATACAGGTCGTAGCGCGGCACGCGGTAGGGGCCGGTCGCGTTGTAGAGCCGGGCGACGGAGCCGATTGGCACCATGGCGCCGCTGGCGTTGCGCGTCTTCAGCCGGGCGATGTCGTCGGTGTCGGCGCGGAAGCGGGCATCCGCCTGCGCGGTGACCTCGTAGGTGCGGCCGAGATAGTTGAAGTCGTTGATGTAGGCCGACCCGAGATAGACCTGCATCGCCTCGAACACGCGGTCCGGCGTCACGCCGAGCTGCTGCGCGCGCTCGCGGTCGATGTCGGCGTAGATGCTGGGCGTCTGGGTGCTGAACGGCGCGAACACGCCGACCAGGCCGGGCGCCTGGTTGGCCGCCGCGGCCAGGCCCTGTGCCGCCGCCTCAAGCGCGCGCGGCCCGAGGCCCTGGCGGTCCTGCAGCATCATCTTGAAGCCGCCGGCGGTGCCGATGCCCGCGACCGGCGGCGGCGGGATGGTGATGATGAAGGCGTCCTGGATCGACGACAGACGCTGGCGCAGGCTGTTCAGCACCACGCCGACATCCTGGCCGTCGCGATGTCGCTGGTCGAACGGCTTCAGCGGCGAGAAGATGGCGCCGGCGTTCGAGGCGTTGGTGAAGGTGGCGCCGTCGAAGCCGGAGAACGCGACCGCGTGCTGCACGCCCGGCGTCGCCTGGATGATGTCGATGGCGCGTCGCACCACCGCGTCGGTGCGCGACAGCGAGGCGCCGGGCGGCAGCTGCACCACCGTGATCAGGTAGCCCAGGTCCTGGTCGGGGATGAAGCCGGTCGGCGCGCGGCCGAACTGGTAGCCGGTCAGGCCGATCAGGCCGGCGTACAGCAGCAGCATCCCGGCACTCAACCGGATCAGCCGCGCGGTCAGCTTGCCGTAGCGATCCGACAGCCACTCGAAGGCGCGGTTGAAGGCGGCGAAGAAGCCGAACAGCGGACGCAGCAGCAGCGCACGCTGCCCGACCTCGACGGCCGCCACGTGCGGCCTGAACAGCAGCGCGCACAGGGCGGGGCTCAGCGTCAGCGACACCAGGCAGGAGATCACGGTGGAGGCGGCGATGGTGACCGCGAACTGCCGGAAGAACTGCCCGGAGATGCCGCTGATGAACGCCGCCGGGATGAACACCGCGCACAGCGTGAGCGCGATCGCGATCAGTGCGCCGCCGACCTCGTCCATGGTGCGGTGCGCCGCCTCGCGCGGGGTCATGCCGAGCCGCAGGTTGCGCTCCACGTTCTCGACCACGACGATGGCGTCGTCGACCACGATGCCGACCGCCAGCACCAGGCCGAACAGCGACAGCGTGTTCAGCGAGAAGCCGACCGCGAGCAGGATCGCGAAGGTGCCGATCAGCGAGATCGGGATCGCCACGATCGGGATCAGCGAGGCGCGCCAGGTCTGCAGGAACACGATCACGACGATCACCACCAGCGCCACCGCGCCGAGGATGGTCCTGACCACCTCGTGCACCGACTGGGCGATGAACAGGGTGGTGTCGTAGACGATGTCGTATTTCAGGCCCTGCGGGAAATCCTGCGACAGCGCCTGCATGGTCTGGCGCAGCCCGCGCGCGGTGGCGAGCGCGTTCGACCCCGGCTGCTGGTAGACCAGGATCGGCACCGCGTTCAGCACGTCGAGGTAGCCGTTGGCGCCGTAATCCTGCGCGCCGAGCTCGACCCGGCCGACGTCGCGCACCCGCGTCACCCGCCCGGCCGCGTCGGACTTGACGATGATGTCGGCGAACTGCGACGGGTCGTGCAGCCGCCCCAGCGTCTCGACGTTGAGCTGGAAGGCGCCGGGCGACGCCACCGGCGGCTGGCCGAGCACGCCGGCGGAGACCTGCACGTTCTGGGCCTGCAGCGCCGCCACCACCTCGCCGGCGGTCAGGTCGTGCGCCGCGACCCGGTCGGGGTCGAGCCAGATCCGCATCGCGTAGTCGCGCGAGCCGAAGATCTGCACGTCGCCGACGCCGGGGACGCGGGAGAGCTGGTCCTTCACGTGCAGGGTGGCGTAGTTCGACATGTAGAGCTGGTCGCGCGAGCCGTCCGGCGAGGACAGGTGGACCACCATCAGCATGTCCGGCGAGCTCTTCTTCACCGTGACGCCGAGGCGCTGCACCGTGTCCGGAAGCCGCGGCAGCGCCACCGACACCCGGTTCTGGGTCAGCACCTGCGCGGTGTCCTGGTCGGTGCCGAGCTTGAAGGTCACCGTCACCGTCAGCTTGCCGTCGCCGGTCGACTGGCTGCTCAGGTAAAGCATGTTCTCGACGCCGATGATCTGCTGCTCCAGCGGTGTGGCCACCGACTGGCTGATCACCTCGGCCGAGGCGCCCGGATAGCTCGCTGTCACCTGGATCGTCGGCGGCGCGATCTCGGGATACTGCGCCACCGGCAGCACGAAGTAGGCGGCGACGCCGACGATGGTGATGAAGATCGACAGCGCGGTCGCGAAGATCGGCCGGTCGATGAAGAAATGCGAGAGGCGCACGGCGCGGCTCCTAACCCTGGGTCGCGGGCGCGATGCTGCCCGCCTGCGGCGTGACCTTGGTGCCCGGACGGGCACGCATCAGGCCGTTGATGATGACCCGGTCGCTACCGGACAGGCCGGCGCTGATCACCCGCAGCCCGCCATCGAGGGGGCCGGTCTCGACCGGCTTGGGCACCACGGTGCCGTCCGGGGCGACCGTCATCACCAGCTTGCGCGACTGGTCGGTGACCACCGCCTCGTCGGGCAGCAGCAGGGTGGGCTTCGGCGCGGAGGTGGGCAGGCGCAGCCGGGCGAACTGGCCGGCGGCGATGAACAGGTCGGGGTTCGGGAGGGTGGCGCGGGCATGGATGGTGCCGCTGCTGCGGTCCATCTGGTTGTCGATGAAGTCCAGCGTGCCGCGACGCGACCACCCGGGCTCGTCGCTCAGGCTGGCCTGCACGGTGCGGTCGCCGGCGCCGTCCCGGCCGGCCCCGCGCGGCGCCTGGAGGAAG
>CAXTOE010000086.1:0-9430 GCA_964245685.1 uncultured Acetobacteraceae bacterium
GACCTGCTTCGGCGCCTCGTTCGTCCTGGTGCGCATCCTGTGCGGTCACGCGCCCGACCGTTTCGGCGGCTACCCGGTCGCGATCGTCTCGCTCGCGGTCGAGGCGGTCGGCCAGTCGATCCTCTTCATGGCACCCGGCGCCGGCACCGCGCTTCTCGGCGCGGCCGTGACCGGGATGGGCTGCTCGATGGTGTTCCCGTCGCTCGGCGTCGAGGTGGTGCGCCTGGTTCCGGCCGGCGGTCGCGGCACCGCGTTGGGCGGGTTCGCGGCCTTCCAGGATATCGCCTACGGCACGACCGGGCCGCTCGCCGGCATGATCACCGCCGCCTTCGGCTTTCCGTCGGCGTTCGCGCTGGGCGCCGGCGCGGCGCTGGCCGGCCTCGCGATGACGAGTCTGCTCCTGGTGCGGGCACCGTCCGCCACCCCGCCCGGCGCAGCGTGCACGGATCGAGGCGGGCCGGCCGGAATCGTGTGAGTCCGCGAGACAGCGCGTCGTGGAAGCTCTTGACAGGCCGCAGAGATTGGAATGTGATTTCCATAACGAGACACAGAGAAACCTAAACGTTTCATACTGTCGCCCAGGAGGAACGTCAGTGATCATGCCGGCATCGGCCGTTCCGTCGCGTTTGGCACCCGGTGCGCCTTCGATCCGCATCGCAGTCCTCGGTGCCGGACGCATCGGTCGGGTCCACGCACATAACGTCGCGAGCACGCCGGGCTGCACGCTGGTCGGCATCGCCGATCCGATCGCCACGGCGGCCGCGGAGCTGGCGGACCGCTATGGCGGTCGCGCTGAAGCCGATCCGGCGGCGTTCATCACCGACGACGGCATCGATGCGGTGGTCATCGGCACACCGACCGGCACTCACGTCGACCTGATGCTGCAGGCCGCCCGCCACGGCAAGGCGGTGCTGTGCGAGAAGCCCATCGATCTCGACCTCGGCCGCGCGCTGGAAGCGGCCACCGAGGTCGAGCGGCTGGGTGCCAGGGTGATGGTCGCCTTCAACCGCCGCTTCGATCCGAGTGCCGCCGCGCTGCGCCAGGCGATCGACGATGGCGGGATCGGCGACGTGCGCCAGATCGTCATCAGCAGCAGGGATCCGGCGCCGCCGTCTGCCGAGTACATCAGGCATTCCGGCGGGATCTTCCGCGACATGGCCATCCACGATTTCGACATGGCGCGCTTCCTGCTGCCCGACGAACCGGTCGAGGTGGTGGCGATGGCGGGCTGCCTCGTCGATCCCGCCATCGCCGATCTCGGCGACAGCGACACCGCGATGATCCTGCTGAGGACCCGTTCCGGCAGGCAGTGCCACATCAATTGCTGTCGTCAGGCGGCATACGGCCACGATCAACGCCTCGAGATCTTCGGGTCGCGCGGCATGCTGCTCAACGACAACCTGCGCGCCCACACGGTGCGGCGTTACGACCGCGACCGCACCGAGAGCCGCGAACGCCTAGTCGAGTTCTTCCTCGAGCGCTACGAGCAGGCCTACCGGAACGAGCTGCTGGAGTTCGTGGGCTGCGTGGCCGCGGCGAGACCGATGCCGGTCACGGTGCGCGACGGCATACAGGCGCTGCGCATCGCCGATGCCGCGGAGCGGTCCGCGCGGACCGGGCGCTCGGTTCAGGTCGAGATCACATGACGCGCCGGTCGGTCGTTGCGGCATCAAGCTTGGGTATGGACGATGCATGACCTGACGAACAAGATCGCGGTCGTCACCGGCGGCACGCAGGGGCTCGGCGCCGCCATCGCCCGCACCTTCGCCGAGCGTGGCGCCACGGGCCTCGTGCTGTGCGGACGCAGCGTCGAGAAGGGACGCGCCTGCGCCGCGGCGATCGAGGTCGACTTCGGGACACGGTCGATCTTCGTCGAGGCGGATCTCGCTCGTGTCGAGGCCTGCCGCGCGGTGATCGCGCAGGCCGATCGGGTCTTCGGGCGCGTCGACGCGCTGGTGAACGCGGCCGGCGTCACGGATCGCGGCACCATTCTCGACACCTCGGAGGAGCTGTTCGACCGGATCTTCGCGGTCAACGTCCGAGCTCCCTTCTTCCTGATGCAGGAGGCGATCCGGATCATGCGGCGGGAGGCGACCGAGGGCACGATCGTCAATATCGGATCGATGTCGGCACTCGCGGGACAGCCGTTCATCGCTGCCTACTGCTCGTCCAAGGGCGCGCTCGCGACGCTGACGCGCAACACTGCCTACGCGCTGCTGCGCAACCGGATCAGGGTCAACGGCCTGAACATCGGCTGGATGGCCTCCGAGGGCGAGGACCGGATCATGCGCGAGTATCACGGTGCGCAGGATGGCTGGCTCGAGCAGGCGGCCAGCCAGCAGCCCGCCGGGCGGCTCATCGATCCCTTCGAGGTGGCGCGCGCCGTGGTGTTCCTCTCGATGCCGGAGTCCGGGCTGATGACCGGTTCGGTGATCGAGTACGACCAGACCATCTGGGGCGGCTACGAGGTCGGCGCGGCACCGAAGGAGCCCCTCTGAACCCCGGTTTTCCGCGAGCCGGCAGTCAATGGATGCTCGCACCAAAGCGAGCACGGGAGGAGACAGTAAGATGACGTCACGCGAGACGAGTAGGCTCCGTCGGCTGTGCCGGCGCGCGGCCGTCGCACTCTCCGCCGTCCTGGCGCCGATGGCCGCCTGGGCCGACGCGCCGCCACGCTACACGATCGCCATGATCACGCATGGGCAGCCGGGCGACAGCTTCTGGGACATCATCCGCAAGGGTGCCGAGGCGGCGGCGAAGCAGGACAACGTCAAGCTCATCTACCTGGCGGATCCGACGGCGTCCGGCGAGGCGCAGCTCATCACCAACGTGCTGCAGCAGCACGTCGACGGCATCGCGCTCACCCTCGCGTTCCCCGACGCGGAGACGCCGAACGTCAAGAAGGCGCAGGAGGCGGGCACGTCGGTCCTGGGCTTCAACGCCGGCAGCGACAACTGGAAGAAGGCGGGGCTGCTGGGATTCGTGGGTCAGGACGAGGTGATCGCCGGCTCGGCGGTCGGTGACAAGCTGAACGCCGAGGGGTCGAAGAGCGTCGTCTGTGTCGACCAGCAGCAGGGCGCCGTGCAGCTCGCCGAGCGCTGCGAGGGCATACAGAAGACCTTCCACGGCAAGCTCACCGTGCTCTACGTTCCCGGCTACGACATGGCGAGCGCGCAGTCGCGCATGGTCGCGAAGCTGCAGCAGGATCCGGCCGTCGACTACGTGGTGACCCTGGGAGCACCGTTCGCGCCGACCGCGGCGACGTCGGTGCAGATGGCCGGAAGCCACGCCAAGGTCGGGACCTTCGACCTCACGCCGCGCGTCTCGTCACTCATCAAGTCCGGCAGCGTGCAGTGGGCGATCGACCAACAGCCGTACGTCGAGGGCTATCTCGCGGTCAACCTGCTGTGGCTCAACAAGTGGAACGGCGACGTCGTCGGCGGCGGCAACGCCGTGCTCACCGGTCCGGCCTTCGTCTCCAAGGACAACATCGACGTGGTCGCGCAGTACGCGAAGCGCGGGACGCGCTAGGCGGTGGCGGACCTGTCCGAGAACGCCGATCGGCCGGGAACACCGCGCGGAGGCATGACGACGGCCGCCGGCCATGCGGGAGACGCCGTCGTCGTGCGTCGTCCACCTCAGCAGGCGCTGTGGAAGAAGGCGCTCAAGCGGCCCGAGATCGGGTCGCTCGGCGGCGTCATCCTCGTCTTCGCCTTCTTCTACGTCGTGGCGCCGCCGGTCCGACAGCTGGCCTCGATCGCAACCATCCTGTACCAGTCGGCGAGCGTAGGGATCCCCGCGGTCGCGGTCGCGCTGCTGATGATCGGCGGCGAGTTCGACCTGAGCGCCGGCGTCGCCGTCACGGCATCGTCGCTCACCGCCGCGATCACCGCGACGGAGCTGATCGGCAACGTCTGGGCCGGCGTCGCCCTGGCGCTGCTCGTCTCGCTGGGCATCGGCTGGCTGAACGGCTACCTCCTGGTGCGGACCAGGCTGCACAGCTTCCTGGTGACGCTGTCGACGTTCCTGATGCTGCAGGGCCTGAACATCGCGATCACCAAGCTGGTCACCGGCAACGTCGCGACGGCGGACATCAGCGGTGTCGACGGCTTCGACTCCGCGCACGCGATCTTCGCCTCGACCCTGACCATCGGCCGCGTCAACCTGAGCATCGCCGTGTTCTACTGGATCGCCTTCGCCCTGGCGGCGACCTGGGTGCTGCTGCGCACCCAGATCGGCAACTGGATCTTCGCGGTCGGCGGTCAGGTCGACAGCGCGAGGGCCGTGGGCATACCGGTCAGGAAGGTCAAGATCGGGCTGTTCATGCTCGTCGGCGTCTCCGTCTGGTTCATGGGGATGCACCTGCTGTTCGCCTTCGACACGGTGCAGTCGGGTGCCGGCATCGGCAACGAGCTGCTCTACATCGCTTCGGCCGTCGTCGGCGGCTGCCTGCTGACCGGCGGCTACGGCTCGGCGGCGGGTTCCGCACTCGGCGCCTTCATCTTCGGCATGACGACGGAGGGCGTCATCTACGCCGACTGGGACCCGAACTGGTTCCAGTACTTCGTCGGCGCCATGCTGCTGCTGGCGACGATCTTCAACGGATGGTTACGCCTTCGCGCCAGCACGGGGAGATAGCGATGTCGGATGGCCGCCCCATCATCGAGCTGCGCCGCGTCTGCAAGAGCTACGGCAACTTCGCGGCGCTGAGGGATGTCAGCCTGTCGGTCCGTCAAGGCGAGGTCACCTGCATCCTCGGCGACAACGGTGCCGGCAAGTCGACCCTGATCAGCATCATCGCCGGCCTGCACGCCCACGACGAGGGGGTCTACGCCGTCGACGACAAGCCGGTGCGCTTCTCCTCGCCGCGCCAGGCGCTCGATCTCGGCATCTCCGCGGTCTACCAGACGTTGGCACTGGTGCCGCTGATGTCGATCTGGCGCAATTTCTTCCTCGGATCGGAGATCAAGCGCCGGTTCGGCCCGTTCTCCCGCCTGGACGTCGAGACGATGTCCGCGCGCACCGGCGAGGAGTTGCGCCGGATGGGCATCGCCATCAACGATCTCGAGCAGCCGGTCGGCACCCTGTCCGGCGGCCAGAGGCAGGTGGTCGCCATCGCGCGGGCGATCCATTTCGGCGCCCGCGTCCTGATCCTCGACGAGCCGACCGCGGCGCTGGGCGTGACGCAGTCCGGGCTCGTGCTGCGCTACATCGCCCAGGCCGCGCGAGAGCAGGGAGTGGGCGTCATCTTCATCACCCATAATCCGCATCACGCCTACATGGTCGGCGACCACTTCATGGTGCTGGCGCGCGGAGAGGTCGAGCTCGACGCGCCGCGCTCCGAGCTCAGCCTCGACAACCTCATGTTCCACATGGCCGGCGGTGCGGGTCTGAACGCGCTGCAGCACGAGCTGCATCGACCGACACGACGGGATCATCCCTCGGCGTCGCGGTGATCGGCGCCGGCATGGCCGGCCGGGCGCACGCCGCCGGCTACCGCACCGCGAGCCCGCTGTACGAGGCGGGCCTGCATAACCTCCGCGTGCTCTCCGCGGTCACGGCTTCGGCCGCGCGCGCGGGCGTCGAGATCGTCGTCGAGTAGGTCGAACGGCACCATGAAGCTCGGAGTCTACACCGCGATCCTTCACGATCTCCCGCTCGGCGAGGCTCTCGCCGCGGTGAGAGCGCTCGGCCTGGATGGCGCCGAGATCAACGCGGGGGGCTTCCTCGCGACACCGCACCTTCCGGTCGCCGACATCCTCGGGTCGGACGCCGCCGCCGCGGAGTATCTGGGCGAGTTCGAGCGGGCGGGGATCACGCTGACCGGCCTGAACGTCAACGGCAACCCGCTGCACCCGAACCCGGCGGTTCGAGAGAAGCACGCAGGCGACCTGCTGCGCTCGATCGAGCTCGCCGCGCGTCTCGGGGTTCGACGCATCGTCACCATGTCCGGGCTTCCCGGCGGCGAGCCCGGCGCCTCGCGACCGAACTGGGCGGTCAACCCGTGGACGACGGCGATGCTGGACATCCTCGACCACCAGTGGCAGGTCGCGGTGCCGTTCTGGCGGCAGGTCGACCGCAAGGCGGCGGATCACGACGTCAAGATCGCCATCGAGATGCATCCGCACAACATCGTCTACAACCCGGCGACGCTGATGCGCCTGGTCGAGCGGACGGGTGCGAGCCATGTCGGGGCGGAGATGGATCCGAGCCATCTGTTCTGGCAGGGGATCGATCCGGTCGCCGCGATCGAGTATCTCGGCCCGCTCGTCTTCCATGCCGCGGCCAAGGACACCCGGATCAACGCGCACTGCCGTATCCACGGTGTCCTGGACGATCGTTTCCGACGCATGGCCGAGGCGGAGCACCCGCTCAACATCGGCGGCCCGGACTTCGTCACCGGGTGGCCGTCGGACTCTAGCTGGGACTTCGTCGCCGTCGGGCGTGGGCACGACGTCTCGTTCTGGCAACGATTCCTGGCAGCGCTCGAGGCCGTCGATCCGGAGATGGCGGTGAACATCGAGCACGAGGATGCGGAGCTCGGGAAGATCGAGGGGCTCAGGGTCGCCGCCGAGACCCTGCACCGGGCGATGGGCGCGCGCGGCGCGTCGGCGAACACGCCCGGTTGATCTGCAACTTGGGATCTTGCTGAACATCGTCGTGGAAGATTTTCGATGGTGACGATCCCCGGAGACCACGATTGGAAATGCTGTTCCATCTTGACCGGAACCGTGGAACGGCTTCATGGGTTACAGGGACGGGAGGCGCGTCATGGATGAGAACCAGCTCGACCTGGTGACGATCGGCCGATCCTCCGTGGACCTCTACGGCCAGCAGATCGGCTCGCGCCTCGAGGACATGTCGAGCTTCGGCAAGGCGGTGGGCGGCTGTCCGACCAACATCGCCATCGGCACCGCCCGGCTCGGGCTGCGCTCCGGCCTGGTGACCCGGGTGGGCGACGAGCATTTCGGCCGCTTCATCCGCGAGCAGGCCGCGCGCGAGGGTGTGGCCATCGACGGCATACGCACCGATCCGCACCGGCTGACGGCGCTCGCCGTGCTCGGCGTGCGCGACGCCGGCAGCTTCCCGCTGATCTTCTTCCGCACCGACTGCGCCGACGGCGCGCTGGACGAGAGCGACATCGACGAGGCGTTCATCTCGCGCGCGCGGTCGATCGTCGTCACCGGGACCCACTTCGCCCAGCCGCACAACGCCGCCGCCCAGCGCCGCGCGATGCGGATCGCGCGCGCGGCCGGCGCCAAGGTGATCCTGGACGTCGATTACCGGCCGAACCTGTGGGGCCTCTCCGGCCACGGCGACGGCGAGAACCGCTACATCCGCTCGGCCGGGGTCAGCGAGCGGCTGTCGGCGATCCTGCCCGGGTGCGACCTGGTGGTCGGCACCGAGGAGGAGCTGCACATCGCGGGCGGCCACGAGGACACGCTGGCCGCGATCCGCGCCATACGCGGCCTCGCACCCGACGCGGTGATCGTCTGCAAGCGCGGTCCGATGGGCTGCGTCGTGTTCGACGGCCCGATCCCGAACGGGCTGGAGGACGGCATCCACGGCCCCGGATTTCCGGTCGAGGTCTACAATACGCTCGGCGCCGGCGACGCCTTCATGTCGGGCTTCCTGCGCGGCTGGCTGCGCGGCGAGCCGCTCGCGACGTGCTGTGCCTACGCCAACGCCTGCGGCGCCATCGCGGTGTCGCGGCTGCTCTGCTCGCCGGAGTTCGCGACCTTCGACGAGCTGCAGCATTTCCTGGCGAACGGCAGCCCGCATCGCTCCCTCCGCCACGACGCGGCCCTCAACCACGTGCACTGGGCCACCACGCGCCGGACGCAGCCGACGCCGATCCGCGCACTGGCCTGCGACCACCGGCTGCAGCTCGAGCAGATCGCCGACGAGGTGGGCGCGTCGCACGACCGCATCGCGTCGTTCAAGGTGCTGGCGGTCAGGGCGGCCACCCAGGTGGCCGGCGGACGGCCTGGCTTCGGCATGTTCCTGGACGGACGCCACGGTCGCGAGGCGCTGTTCGCGGCCTCCCATGCCGGGCTCTGGGTGGCGCGACCGATCGAGCGTACCGGCTCGCGGCCGCTCGATTTCGAGAACGGGGGCAGCCTCGGGGCGCAGCTGGTGGAGTGGCCGGCCGACCAGGTCGTCAAGTGCCTCTGCTTCTACCATCCCGACGACGACGAGGCGCTCCGCCTGCGGCAGGAGCGGGAACTGGCCCGCGCGCAGGATGCCTGCCGACGCCTCGGCCGCGACCTGCTGATCGAGATCATCGCCGGCAAGCACGGCGCGCTCGCCGACGACACGGTGCCGCGCATCCTGGAGCGGCTGTACGGGATCGGGCTCAAGCCGGACTGGTGGAAGCTCGAGCCGCAGCGTTCGAGCGCCGCCTGGCGCGGGATCGGCAAGGTCATCGAGGCGCACGACCCGCTCTGCCGGGGCGTGGTGATGCTGGGGCTCGACGCGCCGGCGGAGGAGCTGGTCGCGGCGTTCGCCGCGTCCGCCGCGACGCCGTGGGTCAAGGGGTTCGCGATCGGGCGCACGATCTTCAGCGACCCCGCCAGGCACTGGCTGGCCGGCCGGATCGACGACCGGGCGGCGGTCGACGCCATGGCGCGGCAGTTCGACGCCCTGGTTCACGCCTGGGACGAACGGCTGCGAGAAACTGTCGGCTGAGCGGAGAGACGGGATGGCAACGGTGCGGCTCACGATGGCGCAGGCGCTGGTCCGCGCCATGGTCGCCCAGAAGATCGAGACGGAAGAGAGTACGACCGTGCCGTTCTTCGGCGGCGTCTGGGCGATCTTCGGGCACGGCAACGTGGCCGGGATGGGCGAGGCGCTGCACGGCGCCCGCCACGGGATCACCACGTTCCGTGCCCATAACGAGCAGGGCATGGTGCATGCGGCGACCGCGTTCGCCAAGGCGTCGCGCCGGCGTCGCGCGATGGCCTGCACCAGCTCGATCGGGCCCGGCGCGCTGAACATGGTCACCGGTGCGGCGGTGGCGCACGTCAACCGCCTGCCGCTGCTGCTGCTGCCGAGCGACGTGTTCGCGGGCCGCCTGCCTGACCCGGTGCTGCAGCAGGTCGAGGATTTCGGCGACGGCACCGCCACCGCGACCGACAGCTTCCGGCCGGTGTCGCGCTATTTCGACCGGATCACCCGACCCGAGCAGATCATCCCGGCCTTCGGGCGCGCGATGGCCGTGCTGACCGACCCGTCCGAGTGCGGCCCGGTGACGCTCGCGCTGTGCCAGGACGTGCAGGCGGAAGCCTGGGATTTCCCGGAAGGCTTCTTCGCCGAGCAGGTGCATCGCGTGCGCCGGCCGCGTCCGGACAGCCGCGAGCTGGCCGCCGCGGTGGCCGCACTGCGCGCCGCCCGGCGGCCGATCGTGATCGCCGGCGGCGGCGTGCTGTAT
>CAXTOE010000087.1:0-6401 GCA_964245685.1 uncultured Acetobacteraceae bacterium
GCCCCAGACCATCCCACCTCCGGTTGCGGCCGCCCCGCCTCCGTCACCCGCGCCATCGCCATCGCCATCGCCATCGCCATCGGCGGTGCAGCCGGCGCGGTTCCGTGTCTACAACATCGGCGCCTGCCATCGCGGCATGTGCCCGCGCTGGTCGGTGACCGACCTCGATCGCCGTTCCAGGTTCGTCGCGGGCTTCGACGGGTCGGCGCTGCACCTGGATCGCGACACGACGCAGAGACTGCGCGAGGGCTCGCTGGACCTGATCGTCAGCGGGTCGTTGACCGGACAGGGTCCGGAGGGCCGTGTGCTGAACGCCGAGACGCTGCAGTCGATCGTGCCGCATCGCGGCCGTCATCCCCAGTCGGACGGCCCGATCGACTTGGCCCCACCCAGCCAGTCGCCGCAGCCCGGCTACCTGTCGCTGCCGCAGGCGTCGCCGCAGTGACCGGGGCGGGGCCGCCTAGCGAATGACGACCGGCTCCGGCGCACCGCTCGACGCCGCTTCACCGGACGCACGGAAGGCGTCGATCGTGCCGGCGAGGCTGCGGGCCCGGTAGCGTATCCGCAACCGCAGCGGGCTCGGCGGTAACAGTCGGGTCAGCCAGGCGGCGATGCCGTATGCCAGCGCACGCACACGCAGGCGCAGCGGCGGCCGATGTCGCGTCCGCTCCGTGAGGGCCGCGCTCGCACCGGCATAGTGACGTCCCTCGCCGATGCCGTAGCGGTAGGCGCGCTGCAGGATCCACGTCTCGTCGAGCTGCTCTGGCCGGACGATATGGCCGACCACCGCCTCGGGAACGAACCAGCCGGTATGGCCGGCTGCCTCGACGCGGCGCAGGAACTCGGTCTCTCCGCCCATCGCGTACAGCGCTCGGCTCTCGTCCGGGCCGACCGACTCCGAGAACCGGTGCCCGGCATCGAAGACGGCGCGGCGCACCGCCATGTTGGGGCCGAAGATCGCGGCACAGCTGCAGGCGCCGGCGCCGCGCTTCTGCTGCGCGTAGAGCACGCTGAACGGGACCGCGTCCTCGGTGAGCCAGGTCGGCCGTGGCCGGCTCCAGTGCGGCAGCACCGTGCCGCCGAACAGGGACACCTGCGGATGATCGAGGGCGGCCTGATGCAGGCGGACCAGCCAGTCCGGCCGTGGCAGCACGTCGTCGTCGGTCAGCACGACCAGCGTGCCCTGCAGGTGCGGCAACGCCTCGTTGAGCGCCCGGTTCTTGCCCGCCCGCGGCTCGCGCAGCACGCTCAGCGGCAGGCGGTCGAGGTAGCTGTCGAGCAACAGGGACGTCCCGTCGGTGCTGCCGTTATCGACGATCAGCAGCTTCCAGCCGCCCTGCGGCGCCGTCAGCCGGGCGAGGCAGTCCAGCACCGGCGGAAGTGCCATGCAGCGGTTGCGGGTGGCGAACAGCACCGTGACCGCCGCGGGCGCCCCGGACGGCCCCGTCGCGCCGTCCCCGGATGCCGTGCTCAGCATGGTCCGGACGCTTTCCCACGTCGCAGCGCGGCGCGCTTTCCCGACCCGCAGGCCAGCGCCTCCCGGGTGAAGCCGCTGGCGTAGGCGTGGCGCCAGCGCAGCCCCAGCAGGCGCGTGCTGTGCCTCGGCACCAGCCAGGTGAAGGGCAGGGTGAGCGCCTCGACGATCAGCCGCCGCGGGAACTCGCGGCGCACCAGGGCGCCCTGGCCGAGCAGGCGGCGCGTGCGCACGGTCGATGCACCCTGCCAGTACAGCCGCGCCAGCAGCCACTCCGCGGAGAAGCGCTTGGCCTGGATCGAATGCCGTACCAGGACGCGCGAGTCGTAGATGGTGGAGAAGCCGGCATCCTGCAGCCGCCACGCCAGCTGCACCTCCTCGTCGGACTGCAGCACCAGGCCGAGCCGCCCCAGATCCTCCGGGAAGCCGCCATGCCTCAGCATCACGTCGCGCCGCACGATCATGTTGACGCCGTAGGGCTCCAGCTTCGGCGGCAGCGCGTCGGTCCGATACTCCCCGGCGCCGTCGTGCTCGATGATCGACAGCACGCCGCGCAGCGAGGGCGGCCACCAGCCGGGTAGCGGCTTCTCCCACACCGGCAGCACCTTGCCGCCGAGCACCGCCGGACGATGATCATGCTCCGCCAGCACGCGCTGGATCTGCTCGATCCAGTCCGGAGCGGCCATCGCATCGTCGTCGATGTAGGCCACGTAGTCGCCGGTGGCGGCGCGGGCTCCCTCGTTGCGGGCCAGGCTGACGCCGGAGCTGTCGAGCCGGATGAGCCGCATATTCGGGGTGCCGTCGGCCAGACGCTTCATCTCTGCGGCCACCGGAGCCGGCGAGCCGCTATCGACCAGGATGATCTCGAAGCCGTCGCAGCCGACGCTCTGCAGGGCGAGCGACGCGATGCAGGCGCGCACGTAGTGCGGCCGGTCGTGGCTGCAGACGACCACCGAGACGCTCGGCACGGCACTCGCCAGCCGCGGCGCCGCCGCGACTGCCGGATCCGATCCGGCACCGGTCACGAGCACCGTGTCCCGCCTCCTGCACCGCGATCCTGGCGGTCCGCTCGTTCTCGGTGACGCTCGGCGTCTCTCGTCGAGATCCAGATCAGCGCGACGTCGCGCCTCTCAACCGAAGGTTGCATAGGTTTCATAGCTGTTAGATCTACAGCACGAAGCCGACGACGCCACCACCCCGTCATAAAGGCGATGGGACTCGCCGATGCCTCGACCCGCCGGTGCCGTTCCAGCCGGACGGGACGGGTTCTCGTGCGACACGCCCGCGCGTATCGTTTGAGACAGCCGCCGCATCGGGATGGCGAGCCGATCGGACAAGGGGGGCAGGATATGGCGGATCTGGCGGATATCGGCGTGACGGGCCTGGCGACCATGGGCATGAACCTGGCGCGGAACGCGGCGCGCAAGGGGTTCCGCGTCGCGGTGCACAACCGGTCCAACGAGAAGACCCGGCACCTGCTCGACGAGCATGGCGGCGAGGGTGACTTCGTGGCCTCGGAGAGCATCGAGGGGTTCGTCGCCAGCCTGTCCAGGCCGCGCGTCGTCCTGATCATGGTCAAGGCGGGCAAGCCGGTGGACGACGTGATCGACGAGCTGCTCGAGCATCTGGAGCCTGGCGACATCATCGTCGATGGCGGCAACTCGCTGTTCAACGACACCATCCGGCGCGAGAAGTACCTGTCTGAGAAGGGGATGCGCTTCGTCGGCATGGGCGTCTCCGGCGGCGAGGAGGGCGCGCTCGAAGGCCCGAGCATGATGCCCGGGGGCGCCCGCGAGGCCTGGGAGCGGATCGCGCCGATGGTCACCAAGATGGCGGTAAGCGTCGACGGCACACCGTGCTGCGCGCTGATGGGACCCGACGGCGCCGGCCACTACGTCAAGATGGTGCATAACGGCATCGAGTACGCCGACATGCAGCTCATCACCGAGGCCTACGACCTGCTGCGCGCCGTCTATGGCCTGAGTGCGGCAGAGATCGGCGAGATCTTCGCCGGCTGGAAGACTGGTGACCTGGACTCCTACCTGATCGAGATCACCGCCTCGGTGCTGCGCAAGCAGGATCCGGACGGCCACGGCGCGCTGGTCGACATGATCCGCGACGAGGCGGAGCAGAAGGGCACCGGCCGCTGGACCGCGCAATCCGCACTCGACCTCGGGGTGCCGATCACGGCGATCACCGAGGCGGTGTTCGCCCGCGCGCTGTCGGGCCGGCCGGCGCAGCGCCAGGCGGCGGAGGCGGCACTCGGTGGCCTACGCGCCGGCGCCGGCGAGCATGGCCGCGGTGCCAGTCAGGCGGAGATCGACAAGATCCGCGACGCGCTCTACGCCTCGAAGATCGTCGCCTATGCCCAGGGCTTCGAGCAGCTCGCGGTCGCCTCCAAGCACTATGGCTGGGACCTCGATCTCGGGCTCATCGCCACCATCTGGCGCGGCGGCTGCATCATACGGGCGCGCTTCCTCGACCGCATCCGCGACGGTTACGCCGCCCACCCGGACGCCGAGAGCCTGCTGCTGCAGGGCTATTTCCGCGATGCCGTGCTCCGTGCCGAGCAGGCCTGGCGCGACGTGGTGGTGCTGGCGGTGCAGAGCGGGGTCGCGGTGCCGGCCTTCGCCTCCTCGCTCGCCTACTATGACGGGCTGCGCCGGGCGCACGGTCCGGCCAACCTGCTGCAGGGCCTGCGCGACTATTTCGGCGCGCACACCTACCGGCGCACCGACCGCGAGGGCAACTTCCACATACGCTGGTCGCAGGACGGCACCCAGATGCAGCACTGAGCTAAGGGACCAGGGTCTTGCCCATGCGCAGCAGCGGGACCCCGCCCTGGCTTCCCACCGCGGCGGTGAAGCGCTCCAGCACCGCGTAGCCGCAGGCACGATACAGCGGCTCGCCGGCGAGTGTGGCCGCGAGTTCGGCGCGCCGGAAGCCTTGACGTCGGGCCTCCGCCTCGCAGGCGGCCAGGATCGCCCGCGCGACGCCGCGTCGCGCCTGCGGGTCGAGCCAGCGTGCATCGCGCCCTGCCGCATGATCGCTGCCGAACAACGTCGCGCGCCGGCTCCAGCCGCCGCAGCCGGCGAGGACGCCCGCCCGCTCGGCCACCAGGTAGGTGCCGTCCTCGACCAGCTGCGTGTCCAGCCCCATGATCGCGCGGCTGGCCTCGATCTGGCCGGCATCGAGGAAGCCCCGCTGCAGCACGGCGATGGCACGGTCGATCAACGTTCCGAGCGGCGCCAGGTCGGCGATCGCGGCGACGCGGACGCGTATCGGTTCGCCAGGCGTCGGCATCGTCGGTTCTCCGTCAACGGTCATCGACCTGCTAATACCGCGTGCCGGCATCTCGCAAGCCGGCGCCCCCGCCGCGTGTCCGCTGCGACCGCGATCCGCCGCCGGATCTCCGCAGCGCGAACGATTTCATTGTCTTATCGGGTCTAAATCCTGCGCGAGCCGGCCGCCGCTTGCTTGACAGGTCATTGCACCGCCGGTAGCTAGCCCTGGCGCTCGCCGGCGGCGGGAAGGACGTTCAAGTCAGCAGGCTGGGGAGAAAGAAGACGGACCCGGATGGATCGCCCAGGGCTGGCGGATCCTTCGACCAGCGGCTGAGCGAGGCCCGGAACCGGCATCTTGATGCCGAGCCGACCTCGGCCGGCGGCGCGATCGATCAGAGCTCGCTCGGATTGGTGATGCGGGTCGGCGTCGAGCTGGTCGCCGCGGTGATCGTAGGGCTGGCGATCGGCTGGGGGCTCGATGCCTGGCTGAAGACCCGCCCGCTGCTCCTGATCCTGTTCGCGTTCCTCGGCGGCATCGCGGGGATCGTCAACGTTTGGCGCCTGGCGATGCCGGGCATGGGCCGGGGGAAGCGCCCGGATCGATAGGGCTATGGGTTCCCCAAGGATGGGACCCGTGGAGGAAAAGAGTTTGGCGGGCGAACACAACACGATCGACGCGCTCGGGCAGTTCAGGCTGCATCCGGTGCTGGGCACGTTCGGCGACGATCTCCACGTCAGCCAGTCCGTCCTCTACATGCTGGCCAGCTCCATACTCATCCTGGTGTTCCTGTATCTCGGCATGCGCCGACGCGCGATCGTGCCGGGGCGCTTCCAGGCCGCCGCCGAGCTGGCCTACGAGTTCATCTACCGGATGGCGTCGGACCAGCTCGGCCACGAGGGCAGGCGCTTCTTCCCGTTCATCTTCACGCTGTTCTTCTTCATCCTGTTCGGCAACTATATCGGCCTGATCCCCGGCTCCTTCACCTACACCAGTCACATTGCGGTCACCGCGGCGCTCGCGATCATGGTGTTCGTGGTGGCGCTGATCGTGGCGCTGGTCAGCCAGGGCGTGAAGTTCTTCACCCACTTCCTACCGGAGGGCGCGCCGATCGCGATGGCGCCGTTGCTGGTGCCGATCGAGATCCTCACCTTCCTGTCGCGGCCGGTCAGCCTGTCGATCCGACTATTCGCCAACATGGTCGCCGGTCACGTCATGTTCGAGATGTTCGCGGCCTTCACCATCCTGCTCGGCGGGCTGCACCTGATCGGCCCGGTGCTGGGTGTCGCCCCGCTGATCGTGAACATGGCGCTGATGGCGCTCGAGCTGCTGGTGGGCGCCCTGCAGGCCTACGTGTTCGCCATCCTGACCTGCATCTACCTGCGCGAGGCGGTGGCGCACTGAAGCCGCGGTTCCTGCCGACCGTCTCTCCTCACCCATACCCCAGAAGGATTTCTCCATGGATCTCGCAGCCGCCAAGGACATCGGCGCCGGTCTGGCCGTCATCGCGCTCGCCGGTGTCGGCGTCGGCATCGGCAACATCTTCGCTGCGCTGGTCACCTCGATCGCGCGCAATCCCGCCGCCCGTCCGCACGTGTTCGGCATCGGCATCCTGGGCTTCGCGCTGACCGAGGCGGTCGCGCTG
>CAXTOE010000087.1:6411-9374 GCA_964245685.1 uncultured Acetobacteraceae bacterium
GAAGCGCGCGAGCATGTTCCGCGCCTGGGCACGGCGGAGCAGGGCGGTGCTGCTGGCGGCGCCGCTGCTGGCGGCCGCGGCACCCGCGGCCGAGGCGAGCGGCATGCCGCAGCTCGATTTCGCCAACCCGCTCACCAAGTGGCAGGTGATCTGGGGGGCGGTGATCTTCCTGCTGCTCTACCTGCTGCTCAGCCGCTCGGCGCTGCCGCGTGTGGCGTCGGTGCTCGAGCAGCGGCGCGAGCGCATCGACGGCGATCTCGAGACGGCGCGCCGGAGCAAGGACGAGGCCGACCAGGCGACCGACGAGCTGCGCCGCGCCCGGCGCCAGGCGGCGGCCGATGCGCAGGCCAACCTCGATCGCGTGGTGGCCGAGGCGCGCGAGGCGGCGGCCGCCCGGAGCCGCGAGACCAACGCGCGCCTGGACGCCGAGCTCGCCCGTGCCGAGGCGCAGATCGGCGCCGAACGGCAGCGCGCGATGGCCTCGGTGCGCGAGATCGCGAGCGACACGGCGCAGCTGCTGGTGCAGCGGGTGACCGGCCAGACGGCCGATCGCGGTCTGGTCGAGAGCCGCGTGGATGGGGCGCTGTCGTCCGGTCGAGCGGCCTGATCACGGTGGCGGAGCAGCCTCGATGAACTCCCCCGGTCTCCTGCACGAGCCGCTGTTCTGGTACAGCGTCGCCTTCGTGCTGTTCTTCGCCCTGCTCGGCCGCAGGCTGTTCCGGCCGCTGCTGGCGATGCTGGACGCCCGCGCGGTGCAGGTCCGCCAGGAACTGGACGAGGCCGCGCGGCTCAAGCGCGAGGCTGCGCAGATGCTGGCCCAGGCCAAGCGCGAGCGAGAGGCGGCCCTCGTCGAGGCGCGCGCGATGGTCGAACGTTCCCGGGAGGAGGCCGCCCGGATTGCCGAGACCGCGCGCCGGGAGGCGGACGCTAGTGCGCGGCGCCGCGAGCGCATGGCGCAGGAGCGGATCCAGGCCGCCGAGCGGGCCGCGATCCGCGAGGTTCGCAGCCAGGCCGCCGAGATCGCCAGCCAGGCGGCGCAGGAGGTGGTGGCGGCGATGCTCACCGCTAGCCAGGATGCGGCCCTGATCGACCGCGCCATCGCCGGACTGCCGGCGGCGTTCGCGACCCGCACCGCGGCGTGAGCCTGATGACCTGGGCCGCATGACGTGGACGGCGTGAGCACGGCCGCACTGCGCCTGTCCGTGGTCGCGGCGGTGCTCAACGAGGCGGAGAACATCCGGCCGGTGGTGAGCGAGATCGCCCAGGCGCTCGCAGCACTGCGGCCGTTCGAAGTCATCTTCGTCGATGACGGCAGCACCGACGCCACCCTGTCCGAGCTGCTGGCCTGCCGCGACGTGCTGCCGGAGCTGCGCGTGCTGAGCCATGCCGGCCGCTGCGGCAAGTCGGCGGCGCTGCACACCGGCATCGACGCGGCGCGATCGCGCTGGATCGCCACCATCGACGGCGACGGCCAGGACGATCCCTCCGAGATCCCGGCCATGCTGGCGCTGGCCGAGGGCACCAATGGGCCCTCTCCGCTGGTGGTGGGGGTGCGGCTGAAGCGTCACGACACCCTGTCGCGCCGTTTCGCCACGCGCTTCGCCAACGGGCTGCGCGAGCGGCTGCTGCGCGACGGCTGCCCCGACACCGGCGCGCCGATGAAGCTGTTTGCGCGCGACGCCTTCCTTCGCCTGCCGCAGTTCGAGGGGCTGCACCGCTTCCTGCCGGCGCTGCTCGGCAGCTACGGCCATCCGCTGCTGTGCAAGCCGGTGCGGCACCGGGCGCGGCTGCACGGCAGCTCGAAATACACCAACTGGAACCGCGCCCTGGTGGGCCTGCGCGACATGGTCGGCGTGATGTGGCTGCAGAAGCGCACGGTGCGGCCGGAGCGGGTCACCGAAGTCTGAGCGCCGCGCCCAACCCCGCCGCAGCTCGTCTCACGACCCGCCAGGCGGCGCTGCTCGCGGCCGCTGCCCTGGCCTTGTTCCTGCCCGGCCGCGCCCTGCTGCCGCCGCTGGACCGCGACGAGCCGCGCTACATGGAGTCCGCGGCACAGATGCTGCAGACCGGCGACTACGTCGACGTGCGGTTCCAGGATCAGCCGCGCTACCTGCAGCCGGCCGGCATCTACTGGCTCGAGGCGGCGTCGGTCGCAGCGACCGGCACGCTGTCGCACCGCCAGGTCTGGGGCTGGCGCATCCCCTCGCTGGTCGCCGCGGTCGGCTCGGTGCTGCTGACGGCGGCGATCGGCGCCTCCCTGTTCGGCAGCAGCGAGGTCGGGCTGCTTGCCGCCCTCCTGCTCGCGCTGTCGGTGCTGATGACGGCCGAAGCCCGCATGGCGACCATCGACAGCTGCCTGCTGACGACGGTGCTGCTGGCCGAGCTCGCCCTGCTGCGCGTCTGGCGCGGCGCGCGGCAGGGGGTCGCCGATGCCTCGTCCCGGCTGTGGCCGGCACTGTATTGGGCAGCATTGGGCGTCGGGCTGATGCTGAAGGGGCCGGTGGTGCTGATCCCCGGTCTCGGCACGCCGCTTGTCCTCGCGTTGAGCGAGCGCCGCCTCGGCGGGTGGCGGCGGCTGCGGCCGGCCTGGGGGGTGCCGCTGATGCTGGCGATCGTGCTGCCCTGGTGCGTCGCGATCGGCCTGGTCAGTCACGGCCGCTTCTTCTCCAACGCCGTCGGCACCAACTTCCTCGGCAAGGTCGCCTCCGGACAGCAGGCGCACGGGCTGCCGCCGGGCTATCACCTGCTGGTGTTCGCGGTCGCGTTCTGGCCCGGCTCGCTGTTCGCCGCCCTCGCGGTGCCGTTCGCCTGGGCACGCCGCCGTCTCCCCGAGGTCCGGTTCCTGCTGTGCTGGATCCTGCCGCACTGGATCCTGTTCGAGCTGATCGCGACCAAGCTGCCGCACTACGTGCTCCCGGCCTACCCGGCGATCGCCATCCTCGCGGCCGCGAACACCAGCAGGT
>CAXTOE010000088.1:0-8589 GCA_964245685.1 uncultured Acetobacteraceae bacterium
CTCGGGGCGACGCTGCCGCTGGGGCTTCGGTTCGGCTCGCTGTTCGGGCTGATGCAGGGCGTGCTCTCGACCCGGCTGCGCATCCAGGCCTTCATCGTGACCCTGGCCGGGCTGCAGGCGGCGCGCGGGCTGGCGCTGATCGCGTCGAACAACACCTTCATCAACATCAACTACGGCCAGGGACCCGGGAACGCGCCGCCGGCGTTCGCGGTGCTCGGCGAGCGGCTACTCGCCGACACCTTCCCGGTGGCGACGCTGGTGTTCCTGGTGCTGGCGCTGTTCGCCACCTTCCTGCTGAACCGCACCCGCTACGGCCGCTACGTGTTCGCGGTCGGCGGCAACGAGCGCGCGGCCCGCCTGTCCGGCATCCCGGTACGATGGATCAAGGTGTCGGTCTACGGCCTCAGCGGCCTGTGCGCCGCCATCGCCGGCATCGTGCATGCCGGGCAGTTCAGCTTCGGCAGCCCCAACGACGGATCCGGCTACGAGCTGAACGCGATCGCCGCCGTGGTGATCGGCGGCACCGACCTGTTCGGTGGTGCCGGCAGCATGGTCGGCACCATCGCAGGTGCGGTAATGCTCGGCGCACTCGCCAACATCCTGCAGCTCAACGACGTGAGTGCGGCGATGCAGCTGCTGGCGACGGGTGCGATCATCGTGCTCGCCGCCGGCCTGCAGACCATCATCGGACGCGACGGAAGTTCGCGCTGACCAACGGGAGAGAGACCATGACGCGACGCCTGAACCTGCTCGCCGCGACGATCATCAGCGCGTCGCTGCCGCTCGGCGGTGCCGCGCAGGCCGCCAAGCCGATTTCCAAGAGCTGCGGCCCGAACGACCACTACACGATCGGGTTCTCGCAGGCCAACTTCAAGGAGCCTTACCGCGCCAAGATGAACGAGGATCTGATCCGGCTGACCAAGAAGTACCCGCAGTTCAAGATCATCCTCGCCGATGGCCAGGCCAACGACAACACGCAGGTGTCGCAGGTCGAGAACTTCCTCACCCAGCAGGTCGACCTGCTGATGATCTCGGCCTTCGAGGCGGCGCCGCTGACGCCCGCGGTGACACGCGTGATGAAGGCCGGGATCCCGGTGATCGAGATGGACCGCAAGACCGTCGGCGACGACTACACGAGCTTCGTCACCGGCGACAACCGCGACATCGCCCGGCAGGCGGGCGTGTATGCCGCGACCAAGCTGATGCCGGAGGGCGGCGAGGTCGCGATCCTTGAGGGCCTGGCGAGCTCGTCGCCGGCGATCGAGCGGCTGGAGGGCTTCAAGGCCGGCATCGCCGGCAACCCGAAGCTCAAGGTGGTCGCCGTGCAGCCGGTGGACTGGATGCAGGACAAGGCGGTGACGGTGTTCGGCGCCATGCTGCAATCGCATCCGGACATCAAGCTGGTCTACGCATGCAACGACCTCGCCGCCGCCGGCGCCTACATCGCCGTCAAGCAGGCGGGCAAGCTCGGGCAGGTCAAGATCATCGGCACCGACGGCTTGCCCGGTCCGTCGGGCGGCATACGCGCGGTGGCGGACGGCGAATGGTCCGCGACCATGGTGTATCCCACCGGTGCCGCGGAGGCGCTGGACCTCGCCAAGCAGATCCTGCTCGACTGCGCGACCTCGGTGCCGAAGCTGATCACGGTGCCGACCAAGCTGATCGACGCGAGCAACGCCAAGGCGGTCTACGCGCGCGGAAGTTGATCCCGGCGCGGCTGCCGGCCTGGAGCTCCGACACCATCCGCACGGTGGTCCGGCGCCGGCAGCGCGCGACGCAGGGGCGTCGCGCGTTCGTTTCGTCGTGAACGCCGCGCGACCTCCCGGACGATCCGCCTGTACCGACACGACGTACGTCGCACTCTGCAAGATGTAAGTGATGCACGACGAAGTCGAGGAACGGCGCCTCTGCCGATGACGCCTCCGCCCGGTCGGGCCGCCGATCCGGGGGCTGCCTTCGGAACTTAGTCGGCGCTATCACCCTTTGCCGAAGAGATCGCCGCTGAGGGCGCATCCAGCACGGAGCAGCCCACATGGCGGACTACGTAAGGCCGGCACAGGTCGTCAGCAACATGGTCGAGGCCGGCGTGATCAAGGCGTCGCTGTCGAAGCTGGATCTGCTGATACGCGGCGCGCTCGCCGGCGCATATCTCGCGTTCGTCACCAGCATGGCGTTCCTGGTCGCGGCCCAGACCGGCACGTTCGTCGTCGGCGCCCTGCTGTTTCCGGCCGGCTTCGCGTTGATCATCATTCTCGGGCTCGAGCTGCTCACCGGCAATTTCGCCATCATGCCCACCGCCTGGATGGCAGGCCGCATCCGCTTCGGCGACGTCGTCGTCAACTGGAGCTGGGTGTTCCTCGGCAACCTGCTGGGCAGCCTGATCTACGCGGCGCTGTTCTGGATCGCCAGCACGGAGGCCGGAAACACCAACGGCGCGCTGATCGGCGACCGGCTGCGCGCGCTGGCGGTGAGCAAGACCACCGCCTACGAGGCGTTCGGCGCCGCCGGCATGCTGACCGTGTTCGTCAAGGCGATCCTGTGCAACTGGATGGTCAGCCTGGGCTCGGTGATGAGCTACGCGTCCACCTCGACGGTCGGCAAGATCCTCGGCGCGTGGCTGCCGATCTTCATCTTCGTCGAGCTGGGCTTCGAGCATTCCGTGGTCAACATGTTCGCGATTCCGGTCGGCATGATGCTGGGCGCCCATGTCGGCTTCGGCGACTGGTGGCTGTGGAACGAGATCCCGGTTACGCTCGGCAACATGGTCGGCGCCGTGCTGTTCACGGCCGCCGCCTTCTATGCGACCTACGGCCGCAGGCCGGCATCGCCCCCGGATGCGGTGCTCGGGGGCGAACGCCTAGTGGCGCGCATCGGGCGCTGAGCCGGCAAGGGCTCTGCCCTTGACCCGCTGGGGCCGGCGGCCCCAGACCCCGATCCTAGCGCACGCCGCCGGAGGCGATGAATTCTTCGCCGGTCAGCCATCCCGAGGCGGCGGACGCCAGGAACACCGCGATCGGCGCGATGTCGTCGGGCTGGCCGATCCGTCCGAGCGGCGTCTGCGCCACGATCTGCTTCTCGAGATCGCCGCCGATCATGCCCATCGCGTGCGTGCCCTCGGTCTCCACCCCGCCGGGGTTGATCGAGTTCACCCGTATCTTCCGCGGTCCCAGCTCCTTCGCCAGCACCTGGGTGATCGCCGTCACCGCCGCCTTGGTCGCGGTGTAGACCGCCGATCCCGGCGGCGCGATGCGGCTCACCACCGAGCCGATATTGATCACGCTGCCTCCGGCCGCGCCGAAATGCTTCGCCGCCTCCTGCGTCGCCAGCAGCAGCCCCAGCACGTTGGTGTCGAAGAGACGGTGGAACTCCTGCTCCGTCACCGCCTCGAGCGGCTGGAACTGGTAGACGCCGGCATTGTTCACCAGCACGTCGAGCGAGCCGAGCTGCCGTCTCGTCTCGGCGAACAGGCGCTGCACGTCGGCCAGCTTCGAGACGTCGCCCTGCACCGCAATCGCCGTGCCGCCCGCCTCGGTGATGGCGGCGACGACGCGGTCGGCGCCTTCCCGGCTGGAGGCGTAGTTCACGGCGACCGCCGCGCCCGCCGCCGCCAGCGCCTTGGCGATCGCCGCGCCGATCCCCTTGGATGCCCCGGTCACCACCGCGACCTTGCCCGATAGACTGCTCATCTAATCCTCCGAATGAAGCGTCGAGCCATCATTTAGATACTCATCGAAGCGTTGCAAGCGGGCCGGTGCCTGCGGATCGCAGGCTAGATCTGGGAGAGCTGGTCGAGATAGGCGCGCAGCACGTCGCGCTGCAGCGCCAGGAGGGCGAACTTGCCCTCGCGGGTGATCCGGATCAGGCCCGCCGACTCCAGCTCCTTGAGGTGGTGCGAGACGGTGGCGGCGCTGACCTGCCGCCCCTGCTGCAGGCAGCTGCACGGCAGCGGTGCTTCGGCACTGCCGATCTCCCTCAGGATCTGGTAGCGGCGCGGCTCGGCGAGCGCACGGGCGATCGCGGCGACCTGCCCATCCGTCAGTCGCATCTGCCCACCGTCCGCCATGCTCTCCTCATCGCCTCGCCGGCGTTCCGGTTGCCGCCTGCGCCGGCCCAGGCGCTGCGGCGAGCAGCGTCGAGAGGAAGACGCGCTTGAAGCGCTCGAGCGGTGCCGGGCTGCGCTCCACCTTCATGCGCAGCATGGCGCCGTTCCAGGCCGACAGCAGCAGGTCGGCCAGGTCCGCCGCATCGAGATCGTCGCGCACCTCGCCGGCCGCCTGCGCCGCGCCCACGGCCTCGGCGAAACCACGCGTCAGGCCCTGGAAGATCTCGCCGAGACGCTCGCGCAGCGGCTCGCTGTGCTCCGCCGTCTCCAGGCTCATGTTGCTGATCATGCAGCCGTGGCGCCAGCCGACCTCGGCGAGGAAGTCGGTGATGGCCTCGAAGTAGGCACGCAGCCGCTCGATGGGCGGGCGCGCGGCATCGCGCAGCGTCGTCTCGAAGATCGCCTCGGTCCGCTCGTAGTATCGGTCGAGGATGGCGATCCCGAACGCCTCCTTGGAGCGGAAATGGTTGGTGAAGGAGCCGTGCGGGACCCCGGCCGCGGCGACGATGTCGCGTATCCCCGAGGCGGCGTAGCCGTGCCGGTGCAGCGTGGTGACGCCGGACTCGATGATCTTTTCGCGGAGCGACCGACGCGGCATGGAGATGCAATACGTACGACCGTATTATTTCGTCAAGACGTGTCGGCACGGTCCGACGCGCGGGCGAGGAGAAGCGGCGATGGCGGATGTCGAGGTGACGCGCGAAGCGATGGATGCGGCAGAGCGGACGCTGTCGGGGCGGGGACCGGTCCACATGCTCAACCTGGTCCGCTACCGCGCACAGGCGACCTACGCCCAGCCCTCCGAGCTGGCAGCCTGCTCCGGGCGGGAGGTCTATCTGCAGCGCTACGCGCCGGCCTTCGCCAGGGTGGCGGCGGCGGTGGCTCCCGGCGCCCGCTTCGCGCCGGTCCTGCTCGCCGCCGTGCGGGCGATGCTGATCGCGCCGGCGGACCCGGCATGGGCCGACGTGGTCATCGTCAAGTACCAGGATTTCGCCGCATCGACGCGCGGCCTTGGCGGACTGGCAGTTCATCGCGACCCTGAAGATCGATCTGCCGGCATGACACGGTCCGGCCCGCGCGCGGCCGCCGCACCGCTCGCCCGCGGCGAGGTCGGCACCGCGCGTCACCGCACCGCCTGGATCGAGGCGGGGCCGGCGGACGGTCCGCTGATGCTGCTGCTGCATGGCTGGCCGGAGCTGGGACTGGTCTGGCGCGCGCAGATCGAGCACTTCGCCGCCGCCGGATGGCGCTGCGTCGCGCCGGACCTGCGCGGCTACGGCGGCTCCTCGGTGCCGGACTCGACCGCCGCCTACGCCGTCCGCGAGCTGGTCAGCGACATGGTCGAGCTGCACGAGGCGCTCGGCGCCCGGCCGGCGCTGTGGATCGGGCACGACTGGGGGAGTGCCGTCGCCTGGGCGATGGCCTCGCACCACCCGGCGCGATGCCGCGGCGTGGTCAATCTCTGCGTGCCCTACCTGGCACGCGGCCTGGCGCTGCCCACCCTGGTGCCGCTGGTCGATCGCGCGCTGTATCCGGCGGATCGCTATCCGGTCGGCCAGTGGGACTACTGGCTGTTCTATCGCGAGCACTTCGCCCGCGCGGCACGGGACTTCGAGGCCGACGTGGCGGCGACACTCTCGGCGCTGTACCGAGCCGCACCGCCCGCGGTCGCGGGGACACCCGTCTTCTCCGCCGACCTGCGTGCCCGGGGCGGCTGGTTCGGGGCCTCCGGCCGCGCCCCGGCGATTCCGCGCGACGAGACGGTGCTGCACCGGGACGACTTCGACGAGCTGGTCGCGGCCTTCGGCTCGACCGGCTTCAGCGGTGCGAATGCCTGGTACATGAACGACGCGGCCAACCTCGCCTACGCCGCGGAGGCGCCGGATTTCGGACGCCTGACGCTGCCGACGCAGTACATGCATTACGAGAACGACGTCGACTTCGACAAAGACCACAGCCGGCTCGCCGAGCCGATGCGGGAGGATTGTGCCGACCTGACCGAGGTCACCATCGATGCCGGCCACGCGCTGATGCTGGAGCGGCCCGAAGCCGTGAACCGGGCGATCGCCGAATGGTGCGCGGGCCGTCTCGACGCCGCGACGTCGGCCGGGACGGCGCCATGCGTGACCTCAGGTGCCTGAAGCCGCGTCATCGGCGGTGAGGAACGCCAGGATCGCTTCCGCCGTCTCCCCGGGCTTCTCCTCCGCGAGGTAATGGCCGCAGGGCAGCGCCCTGCCCTCCAGCCGTGTCGCCCGCTCGCGCCACAGCGCCATGACGTCGAAGCACTGCGCGACCGCTCCGTGTTCGCCCCATAGCACCAGCAGCGGGCAGCGCAGCCTGGTGTCCAGGTCGCCGCGGTCGTGATCGAGGTCGATGCCGGCGGAGGCACGATAGTCCTCGCAGGCGGCATGGATCGCGGCCGGGTCGCGCATGCAGCGCAGGTACTCGGCGAGCGCCTCCGGCGCGAACGGCGCGAGCCCGGCGCGGCCGCGGCCCATCGCCGCGCGGTAGTACCAATCCGGGTCGGCGCCGATCATGCGCTCGGGCACCCCCGCCGGCTGGATCAGGAAGAACCAGTGGTAGTACGCCTCGGCGAACCGCATCGTGGTCGCCTCGTACATCGCCAGCGTCGGCGCGATGTCGAGGGTGACGAGCCGGGTCACCCGCTCCGGATGGTCGAGCGCCAGGCGGTGCGCGACGCGTCCGCCGCGATCATGGCCGACCAGGGCGAAGCGCGGAAAGCCGAGCGAAGCCATCACCCCGACCTGGTCGCGTGCCATAACCCGCTTCGAGTAGGGCGCGTGGCTGTCGTCGGAGGCCGGCTTGCTGCTGTCGCCGTAGCCGCGCAGGTCGGTCAGCACGACGGTGAAGTGCCGTGCCAGCAGCGGCGCCACCCGGTGCCAGATCAGGTGGGTCTGCGGATAGCCGTGCAGCAGCAGCAGCGGCGGCCCGCTTCCGCCGGTCAGCGTGTTGATCCTGACCCCGTCGACCTCGACGGAGCGGCGGTGGAACTCCTCCAGCATCGGGTGCTCCGCGATTCGGGGATGTGTGCCTTCCGGCTGAACGCGAGCGGCGTCGAGCGCGTTTCTTACGGTCTCGCCGCCCGGAGGCCGTGCGTCTAGTGTCCGGTCCGGCGGAACACGCCGCGGCCGTTGCGAGCGGCAGCGCGGCCAACCAAGGCAGGAAACCATGATCGAGAAGATCAACACCGTGGCGGTCGTCGGCGCGGGCTACATGGGCGGCGGCATCGCGCAGTCCCTGGCGCTCGCCGGGATGCAGGTCACGCTCGCGGACGCCTCGACGCAGGCGACGGAGGCGGCACTCGGGCGGCTGCTGGCCGAGGCGGAGCAGTTCGAGGCGCAGGGCCTGTTCCCGGCCGGCGCGCCGCAGAGCATCGCGCGCAACATACGCGCCGCCTCCTCGATCGAGGAGGCCGTGGCCGGGGTCGACTTCATCGAGGAGGCGGTGCCGGAGGTTCCGGCGATCAAGCACGAGGTGCTGCGCCGGATCTGTGCCGCGGCCCGCACCGACGCGATCATCGGCACCAACACCTCGACCCTGCCGGTGCACAGCCTGGCGCCGGCGGTGACCTATCCCGAGCGCTTCCTGACCGTGCATTTCAGCAACCCCGCGCCGTTCATCCCCGGCGTCGAGCTGGTGTCGGGCAAGGACACCGACCCGGCGGTGATCCCGGTGATCAAGGACATGCTCGCCCGCGCCGGGCGGCGCAGCGCGGAAGTGGCGGACGTGCCAGGCTTCGTGCTCAACCGCCTGCAGTACGTGCTGCTCAAGGAGGCGATGTCGATCGTCGAGGAGGGCGTGGCCACGCCGGAGGACGTCGACACCCTGACCAGCACCACCTTCGGCTTCCGCCTGCCGTTCTTCGGTCCCTTCGTGATCGCGGACATGGCCGGGCTCGACGTCTATGCGAGCGGCTTCAAGACCTTCGAGACCGCCTTCGGCAGCCGCATGGCGACGCCCGAGCTGCTGAAGCAGCTGGTCGCGGCGGGCAAGTACGGCACCAAGACCGGCGAGGGCCTGTCCGGCACCTTCAGCGCGGAGCGGCTGGCGAAGCTGATCGCCTACCGCAACAAGGCCTATGCGCGCATGGGGCAGCTGGTGGAGGAGCTGGGACCGCCGCCGCTGCGCGACTGACCCACGCCCCCACGCATGACGGCGCGGCCACGCCATCCGCCGCCGCGGGGATGGATCGGGCGGCGGCGATGGAGTACAGCACCGCATGCCGTCACCCTCGAGCCTCACGCGGACGCGCGTCACGCACCGCGTCCAGGCCGGAACGTTGTTCTGCCTCGGGTCGGTGCTCGAGCGCCTCGGCCCGGTGCAAGCCTCCGGCCTGGGCGGCCGGATCGCCCGCACCATCGGCCCGTGGCTGCCGGTCTCCAGGCTCGGCGACGCCAACCTGCGTCGCGGGGGGCGCCGCCGGGGGGCCGGGGCGGGGCGGTGGGCCGCGTCATGCTGGGGCTGAG
>CAXTOE010000088.1:8599-9364 GCA_964245685.1 uncultured Acetobacteraceae bacterium
GTGCCCGGACTGGACGCTGGGCAGCGCGCGCGCATCCTTCGCGGGGTGTGGGACAATCTCGGCCGCAACGCCGCCGAGCTGCCGCATCTCGCCTCGCTCCGGCGCACCGATCGCGGACCAGGCTGGGAGCTGGTCGGAACGGAGCACGTCGAGCGACTGAGGAACGGTGTCCCGGCGATGTTCTTCTCCGGCCATATCGGCGTCTGGGAGATGGTGCTGCCGATCGCCGCACAGCTCGGCCTGACCGTGTCCGGCTTCTACCGGGCCTCGTCGAACGCGCGGGTCGATGGCTTCATCCAGGGAATGCGCGAGCGTGCGCTCGGCCCGCGGGTGTCGATGTTCGCCAAGGGTGCCGAGGGTGCGCGCGGCGCGACGCGGCACATGCAGGAGGGCGGATCGCTCGGCCTGCTGATCGACCAGAAGATGAACGACGGCATCGCCGTGCCGTTCTTCGGCACCGACGTCATGACGGCGCCGGCGCTGGCGCAGCTCGCCCTACGCTACCGCTGCGCGATCGTCCCGGTCTGGGTGATGCGCGTGGGGCTGGCGCGGTTCCGCATGATCTGCGAGGCGCCGCTGGAGATCCCGCTCACCGGCGACAGGCAGGCCGACATCCATGCCATCATGCTGGCGGCCAACGCGACCCTGGAACGCTGGATCCGCGCGGACCCCGCCTCCTGGCTCTGGCTGCACCGCCGCTGGCCGAAGCGGTAACCTTCCCTCCAACACCGTTTCCAAAGGCACCGCCTTTGGCGGGTCCAGGGC
>CAXTOE010000089.1:0-9363 GCA_964245685.1 uncultured Acetobacteraceae bacterium
GGCCGTATCCGGACGCGTGGGTGCGGGCGGAGGACTTCACCAAGGCCAGGATCGCCGAGCAGTTCGACCTGGCGATCGGCAACCCGCCGTTCTCCGACCGCACGGTGCGCGCCGACGAGGCCGCCGGAAGCTCGGCCTGTCGCTGCACGACTACTTCCTGGCCCGCTCGATCGAGCGCCTGAAGCCGGGCGGCATCGCCGCCTTCGTGGTGTCACGCTGGACCATGGACAAGCGTGGCGAGGCGGCAAGGGTCCACATCGCCGGCATGGCGGATCTCATCGGGGCGGTGCGCCTGCCGCAGTTAAACTTGGTTTGCCCTGAACAGAGGACGGACCCGATGATGGGCAAGCGGACGCGGTATTCGGCAGAGTTCAAGGCGCGAGTGGCGCTGGAGGCGTTGCGTGGGGAGCTGACGACGGTGCAACTGGCGACGAAGCACGGCATTCACCAGACAATGGTGAGCGACTGGAACCGCCAGGCCATGGAGGGCATGGCCGTGGTTTTCTCCGGCAAGACGGCGGTTCAAGAGAGCGCCCGGGCAGGCGAGCCGAGATGGAGAAGCTGCACGCCAAGATCGGCCAGCTCCTGGTGGAGCGGGGTTTTTGGCCAAGGCGTCCGGTCAATGAGCCTGGAAGGGCGGCGCCAGCTGATCGAGCCGGACCGTCCGGAGTTGTCGATCATGCGCCAGTGCGCGCTGATCGGTGTCAGCCGATCCGGGTTCTACCATCGGCCTGTTGGCGAGAGGCCGGAGAACCTGGCGCTGATGCGGATCATCGATGCGCAGTTCCTGGAGACGCCCTGGTATGGGTCGCGCCAGATGGCGCGCCATCTGCAGCGTGAGAACCATGTCGTCGGCCGCAAGCGCATCCGACGGCTGATGGCGATGATGGGACTGGTGCCGGTTCTGTCAGCACTCGCGCCAGTGACGGATCTGGTGGCTGCCGGGTGGCTGACGTAGCGTTTTGGTCGTAGCAGCTGGCGGAATAGCGGGATGAACTGCGTGTGCCGTGGGTCTCAGGATCCGATGCATGCGCGGCTTCAAGAGCCATGTCGCGGCCCACCGGTTCTGCCGTGAGCACGGCGAACTCCGCGACCTCCTCCGCCCGCGCCGCCGTCACAACCAGATCGTCCCTGCTTCCCTCCGCCGCACCCGCTTCGCAACAGGCGCCCGACGTGCGCTCGGGATCATGCAGAACGCGTGATCCGACAGGCTCCTACTACGAACGATCAGAACCCTGGCGCGAGAGCTGACAGAACCTTCGTCTTCGTGGGGGAGCCTGCCAGCCATCGTCTCGATGTCGTATCCGTCGCCAAGCTGTCGCATTCTCCGCGCGCCTTCGACCGTCCCGTCGGACTCGGCGATCGTCCGGCTGCGACCGGTCGGCTAGACCGGCGCCATGAAACTCGTCGCCATGGCCGTCCTCGCGGCGGGACTCCTCCTCCTCGCCGCCCTGGTGTGGGCCGAAGGTCCCGGCACCGTGTGGCACAGCGCCGGGCGGATCGGCGTCGCCGGCTTCGCGGCCGTGAGCGGGATCCACCTCGCGCTGATGGGGCTGATGGGAAGCGGCTGGTGGCTGCTGGAGGGCACCGGGCCGTCCCGCTGGGCGCGTTTCGCTTGGGGGCGTGCCGTGCGCGACTCCGCCGCCGAAGTGCTGCCGCTGTCGCAACTCGGCGGCTACGTGCTGGGGGCGCGGGCCGTGGCGCTCGCCGGCGTGTCCGGCCCGTTCGCAGCGGCCTCCACCGTCGTCGACGTCACGGTCGAGCTGGTGGCGCAGTTGGGTTACACCCTGTTCGGCCTGGTGCTGCTGCACCGGCTGCACCCGCGTTCCGGCCTCGCCGCTCCGGTGTTCGCAGGTCTCGCCGCGATGGCGGGATTGTCGGTCCTGTTCGTCATCGTCCAGGCGCGTGGGTTCGGCCTGGCCGAGCGGGCAGGGGCCCGGCTGACGCGTACCATCCTCGGTCGCGGGCTGCGGGATGCCGGCCAGGTCCAGTCCCGAATCCTCGCCCTGCACGCCCGGCGGCGGATCCTGCTGGCCGCCTGCGCCGTCCACCTGTCGGCGTGGGTGCTGAACGGCGTGGAAACCTGGGTCACGCTGCGACTGATGGGCACCAGGCTCGGCCTGGCCGAGGGACTGGTCATCGACAGCCTGCTGTACGGCATGAGAAGCGTCGCCTTCATCGTGCCGAGTGCTGCCGGTGTGCAGGAAGGCAGCCTGATCCTGCTCTGCGGCCTGTTCGGGATCGGCGCGAACGCGGCCCTTGCCCTGTCGCTGATCAAGCGGGCCCGCGACCTGGCGATCGGCCTGCCCGTGCTCGCGGCCTGGCAAGCTCTGGAGGCGCGAGGCGCCCTGCGACGCGGAGCAAGAGGCGTTGCCCCTTGACCCCGACGACGGCAGGCCTCGAAAACCTCATTCCAGGTATCGGGGCCTGGGGCCGCCGGCCCCAGCGGGTCAAGGGCAGAGCCCTTGGCTTCCTCTTTCGCGGCCCGCCAGACATCCTCGGAGAGAGACGATGCAGGTCACCGACAACACCATCCTGATCACCGGCGGCGCCTCGGGCATCGGGCGCGCCCTGGCCGAGGCGTTCCACGGGCTCGGCAACCAGGTCGTCATCTCGGGCCGGCGACAGGAGCTGCTCGACGCGGTGACCGCCGCCAACCCCGGCATGACGTCGCTCCGGGCGGACGTCGGCGGTGCCGCCGGCGTGCGCGCCCTGGCCGAGCAGGTCATGCGGTCTCACCCGGCCCTGAACGTCCTCGTCAACAACGCGGGCATCATGAAGCCGGAGGAACTGAAGGCCGCGTCCGGCGACACGGAGATCGCCGAGCAGACGATCGCGACCAACCTGCTGGGGCCGATCCGCCTCACCGCGCTGCTGCTGCCGCACCTGCAGCGGCAACCTCGCGCCGCGGTGCTCACCGTCTCGTCCGGCCTGGCATTCGTGCCGATGGCGATGACGCCCACCTATTGCGCCACCAAGGCCGCGATCCACTCGTACTCCATGTCGCTGCGCCATCAGCTGTCGGGTACCACGACCGAGGTCATAGAATTGGTGCCTCCCTACGTGCAGACCGAGTTGCTGGGTGCGCAGCAGGCGACCGATCCGCGGGCGATGCCGCTCGGCGAGTTCATCGCCGAGGTCATGGAGATCCTGTCTTCCCGGCCGGACGTCACCGAGGTGGTGGTAGGCCGCTGCGAGCCGCTGCGCTTCGCCGCCGAGAACGACAAGGTCTCCGAGATGTTCGGCATGGTCAACGCCGTGCAGCACTAGATCTGGCGCCGCTCAGATATCATCCAGCGCCGCTCGCCAGCGCGCGCGTTCCGCCTGCAGCCCATCCATGCGTTCCAGCTCCTTCACCTGCCGCAGCGCCGGACGCTCCGCCCGCGCGCCGAGCAGCAGGCAGCGCGCCCCGCTCACGGACCCGGCGACGGCATCGCTCAGGAACACCGACGAGGCCGGCCGCAGCGCGGAGAGCAGCCCTGGAAACAGCGGATTCTCCGCCAGCGGCCCGTCTACCACGATGTCGCCGCCGGCCCGGAGCAGCTCGAGCGCCACATCCGTGAGCAGCGCGACGTACAGCGTCGCCAGCGCCGCGCGCGCCGCGCCGCCCAGCCGGTCCGCATGCATGATCAGCCCCTTGCGGCCGAGGAACTGCCCTCCCGCGGCCAGGCTCGGCAGGACAATGGCGCCGGCCCGCAGGGCCTGCGACAGGCCCTCGCGCGTCGGCACCCGGTCGTCCGCGCCGGCGACGGCACGATACTCCCGTCCACCCATGAAGCGCGCGGTCCCGACGACGGCGCCGAAGGCATCGACGTTGGCCAGCATGTCGCGCCGGGCGTCCAGCACGTCGACGGCAACGCCGTTGGCCATGACGACGGTCCAGGTGCCGGACGAGACCACGCTGAACCGCTCGGTCTGCGCCCGGTGCATCCGGTGGCGGAGGTACGACGCGTTGGAGTCGTGGATGCCGCACAGCACTGCGCACTCCGCGAGCAGGCCGCATCGTGCCGCGATGTCCGCTCGCAGCGTCCCGAGGATCTCGGCCGCGCCTCGCAACCGGGGGAACAGCCCGGCCCAGCCTCGTGCGTCGACCAGGCCCGAGAACCGCTGCTCGACCGGGCGCCACAGGTCGGTGTGGCAGCCGAGCGAGGTCACCTCGCTGGCGGCGACCCCGGACAGCAGGTAGGCCCAGTATTGCGGGTAGGGCAGGATCGTCGCCACCCGGCCGAACAGGTCGGGAAGCCGGTGCTGCACGTAGCGGATCTGCCGCCCGAGATTGAGACCTGCCGGCAGGCGCGGCGAGAGGGTCTGCGCGAACGGATCACGCGCCCGCTCGTAGGCGGCATCCTGCTCGTCCAGCAGCGGATCCTCGTAGTCGGGCGCCAGCAGGGCCTCTCCGCCGGCGTCGAGCATCACGCAGGCGGCACCGTGCGCCCCCGGCACGATCGCGCCGATCCGGTGCCGCTCCGGCAGGGAGGCCAGCACCTCGAGGAGCCAGGCCTGCAGCCCGATGATATCGAGCTGCAGCATCGGCCCCGCCGATACCGGCGCATTCGGCCGTCGCACCACGGCGAGCTCCTCGCCTCGCACCGGGTCGAGCAGCACGATCTTGGCGTTGCTCTTGCCGATATCGAGCACGACCAGCAACCGCCCCGCCGTCCAGGGTCCGGGCATGCCGCGGGGCCGTCTCAGTCCGGAGGCAAGGGCGGCGGCAGGAACTCCGGAATCGGTATCCTCACCGGCTTGCCGGCGGCCCATGCGGAGCCGCCCGGGCCGTGCAGCCGCCCCGCCGATGCCGCACCGGGTGCTGCGAAGCTGGTCGACGAAGCTCTCCTGCTCACGCCTGTTCCTCCCTGGACATCGACCGCTCTTCCGCCGGTCTGGTGCGACCGTGATGGCCGGCGCCCGTGCTATGCGGCGTCGCCCGTCGCCGCACCTGCCTCCGGAAGTGCCACGATGATCTCGATGCCGGCCAGGCGGAAGGGTTCGAGATCTTCCGGCAACGCGGCCCAGTCGGTGACCACGGTCGCGATCCTGCTCAGCGGGATCACCACCATCGAGGATCGCTGACGCAGCTTGCGGCTGTCGGCCAGCACCACGACCCGTTCGGCGCTGGCGAGAAGCCTGGTGTGCGACTGCACGATCAGCGGATCGTTCTCCATCATGCCGAAGCGGTTCAGCCCGTAGCAGGACGTGAACAGGGTCCGACCGTAGAAATGCTCGGTGATCTCGCTGTCGAAGGGACTGAGGACGATCGACTGCTCGCGATAGATCGCCCCACCCGGCAGCGTGATCCGGTTGCGGCTGTTGGCGACCAGGTGGCCGGCGAGTCGGACCGAGTTGGTCAGGAAGTCGAGGTCGGTGTTCTCCAGGAACTCGGCGAGGCAGTAGGTCGTGCTGCCGCCGCCGATGATGATGCTCTCGCCGGGGCGGATCAGCGCGCTCGCCGCGCGCGCGATGGCGCGCTTCTGGGCAGGCTGCACGTCCTGGCTGAACACGAACGGGGTGCCGACCAGGTGCGGCTGGTAGCGCGGCCGCAGCGCCTCGACGCCGCCACGCACCCGTCGCACCTCCTCTCGGTCGGCCATCGCGAGGATGTCGCGCCGGACGGTCGCCTCCGAGGCGCCGAGCATCTCGCACAGGTCCGACACGCTGACGATCGAGCGCTCCTCGGCCGCCCTCAGGATCAGCCTCTGGCGTTCCCGCTCGAGCATGTACAACGGCCCTTCATACCGGACTTCGGTCAAACAACGTCATAATCGCGCTCGCGTCAAGCCGATACGCGATGCTCATGATCGATAACGATCGATCTTGATGGTTCTTGACGTCTATGCGACAGTTTGAGGGATCGCCAGGCAGGAGAACCTCCCATGGACGCCGCCGCATCCGCCGTGCCGCTGCTCGAGAACCGCTGGGACGAGGCGCATGCCGCCACCCTGTCGCCGGAGATGCTCCTGCTCTACCGCTCCAACCTGCTGGGATCGGACCATCGGGTGACCAACTATGGCGGCGGCAACACGTCGTCGAAGCTGCCGATGACCGATCCGCTGACCGGCGAGACCACCGGTGTGCTGTGGGTCAAGGGGTCCGGCGGCGACATCGGCACGATGCGGCTCGACGGCTTCGCCACGCTCTACATGGACAAGCTGCTGCGGGCGGAGGCGCTCTACCGCGGTCCTGATCATGAGGACGAGATGGTCGGGCTCTATCCCCACCTGACGTTCGACCTCAACCCGCGCGCCGCCTCGATCGACACGGCGCTGCACGGCCTGGTCCGGCATCCGCACGTCGATCACGTGCATCCCGACGCGATCATCGCCATCGCCGCGTCCGCCGACAGCGAGAGGCTCACCCGCGAGGTGTTCGGCGACAGCATCGGCTGGCTGCCCTGGCGCCGTCCCGGCTTCGAGCTCGGCATATGGCTGAAGCGGTTCGTGGAGGCGCACCCGCACGCCGAGGGCGTGGTGCTCGAGGCGCACGGCCTGTTCACCTGGGGGCAGACCCAGAAGCAGTGCTACGACACCACGATTTGCACCATCAACCGCGCCACGGCGTGGCTGGCCGAGCGGTCAGAGGGGCGGCCGGCGTTCGGCGGCGAGAGGATCGTGGCACTCCCGCCGGACCGGCGTCGCGCGGTCGCGACCGCCCTCATGCCGCATCTCCGCGGCCTGATCTCGGGGCGCGGCCAGGACGCCTCGACCGCCACGGCGATCGGCCATTTCGACGACGGCCCGGCGATCCTGGACTTCGTCTGCTCGCAGGCTTTCGCGGAGCTGGCGCCGCTCGGCACGTCCTGCCCCGACCATTTCCTGCGCACCAAGATCGCCCCGCTGGTCATCGCCTTCGATCCCACCTGCGAGACCGCCGCGGACATCGTGCCGCGCCTGGCTCCCGCGGTCGCCGGCTACCGGCAGCGCTATACCGCCTACTACGAGCGCTGCCGGCGGCCGAACTCGCCCACGATGCGCGACCCCAACGCCGTGGTCTACCTCATCCCCGGCGTCGGCATGATCACCTTCGCGACCGACAAGGCGACGGCGCGGCACGCCGCCGACTTCTACACCAATGCCGTCCATGTCATGCGCGGCGCGCACGCGGTCTCGCGATATCGCGGCCTGCCGGAGCAGGAAGCCTTCGACATCGAGTACTGGCTGCTCGAGGAGGCCAAGCTGCAGCGCCTGGCGAAGCCCAGGGCGCTGGCCGGCAAGGTCGCCTTGATCACCGGTGGCGCCGGCGGCATCGGCATGGCGACGGCGCGTCGTCTCGCCGACGAAGGTGCCTGCGTGGTGATCGCCGACATCGACCGCCAGGTGCTCGCGGAGTCGGAGACGGCGCTGCGCACGCAGTATGGCGTCGACGCCGCCGCAGGGCTGTGGGTGGACGTGACGGACGAAGCCACGGTGGCCGCACTCTACGCCGAGGCGGCGCTGGCCTTCGGCGGCATCGACATCTGCGTCTCCAACGCCGGCATCGCCTCGGCGGCGCCCATCGAGGAGACCAGCCTGGCGCTGTGGAACCGCAACCTGTCGATCCTCTCCACCGGCTATTTCCTGGTCACCCGCGAGGCCTTCCGGCTGCTGAAGGATCAGGGCACCGGCGGCTCCATCGTCGTCGTGGCCTCCAAGAACGCCATGGTCGCCTCGCCGGGTGCTTCGGCGTACTGCGTCGCCAAGGCGTCGGAGGTGCATCTCGCGCGCTGCCTGGCGCTGGAGGGCGCGCCGCACGGCATCCGCGCCAACGTGGTCAACCCGGACGCGGTGCTGCGAGGATCGCGCATCTGGCAGGGCGAGTGGGGAGACCAGCGTGCCGCCTCGAACAAGACCAGCCGGGAGGGCCTCGAGCACGTCTACATCGAACGCTCGCTGCTCAAGCGCGGCGTCTATCCGGAGGACATCGCCGAGGCGATCGCCTTCTTCGCCTCCGAGCGTCGCTCCGGCAAATCCACCGGCAACATCCTCAACGTCGATGCCGGCCACGCGCCGGCCTTCACCCGTTGAACGATGGGGAAGATCGATGAACCAGATCAGCCACCTCCGGCCGACCCAGGAGGTGGGTCCGCAGGCACGGTGCCTGGTCGATCCGGGCCATCATGCGCCGAACGTGAACATCGAGATGATCGTCTCCCGACTGGTCCGTGCCGGAAAGCGCGCAGGCTTACACTTCAACGAGGCCAGATACGGTGACGACGACCGCGCGACGTGGTGCCAGCGCCGAAGCGACGACATCCGAACCGCAGGGCTATCAGGCTCGTGCAGCGGTCGCGGTCCCGGGCGTCGGCCAGATTGCACCTGCCGGGACGAGGTGGCAGCGTGTCGCGCTCGATAGCCGGAGATGGTCGCCCATGAGCAAAGTCGTACGCTTCCACGAGACCGGTGGTCCCGAAGTGCTGAAGCTCGAGGAGGAGACGCCGCAGCAGCCGGGGTCTGGCGAGGCGCAACTCGAAGTTCGCGCGATCGGCCTCAACCGCGCCGAGGCGATGTTCCGGCGCGGCGAATACATGGAGCAGCCGAGCCTGCCGTCGCGCATCGGCTACGAGGTGTCGGGAGTCGTCCGCGCGATCGGGCCGGATGTCACCGGCGTCAAGGTCGGCGACGCGGTCAGCACGATCCCCGGCTACTCGCAGACGCGCTACGGAAGCTACGCGGAGTTCGCGGTGGTTCCTGCCGACGTGCTGGTGCCGAAACCCGACACGCTGTCCTTCGAGCAGGCGGCTTCGGTGTGGATGCAGTACATGACGGCCTACGGAGCGCTGATCGACATCGCGCATCTCGGAGCCGGCGACGCCGTGGTGATCACCGCCGCCTCTTCCAGCGTGGGACTGGCGGCGATCCAGATCGCGCGTCACGCGGGCGCAACACCGATCGCGACCACGCGGACGCGGGCGAAGCGGGGCGCGCTGCTGGAGGCCGGCGCCGCGGCGGTGGTGGCGACCGAGGAGGAGGACGTGCCGGCGGCGATCATGGCAGCGAGCGGCGGCACCGGAGCCCGCGTGGTATTCGACCCGGTCGGCGGACGCACGGTGCTGAAGCTGGCCGCGGGCATGGCGCCATCGGGAATCCTGTTCCAGTACGGCCGCCTGAGCGACGAGGAGACGCCGTTCCCGACCATGGCCAGCTTCGGCAACCGCCTGTCGATGCGTGCCTACACGCTGCACGAGATCCTGGCGGAACCGACGCGCCGGGCGTGCGGCGTCAAATACGTGCTCGACGGTCTCGCCTCCGGTGCGCTGACGCCGAAGATCGCCGAGACCTTCACCCTGGACCAGATCGTCGAGGCACACCGCTACCTGGAAGGCAACGAGCAGATCGGCAAGATCATCGTCACCGTGTAGGGCGGCCCTGCGGGGCTCCTCCGCTAATCCTC
>CAXTOE010000090.1:0-9362 GCA_964245685.1 uncultured Acetobacteraceae bacterium
ATCCTGACAAGCGAGGATCTCGTTGCGGATCGCGCCGGAAGGTCCGCCGGCTCAGACCAGGGCGCGCTGAACCGGTCCGGCTCCAGGCTCTTATGCATCACCTGCGAGGGTTTGCTGTAAAGGCAGTAGCTCAATCAGACGATCCGCCGCTGGTTCGAAGATAGCGCCGCAGCCGCTAAACAAAGGCTTCCGAATATTACGAGTCACAGATGACGATTTCTAGCGGCAGCAAAACTTGCTTCCGTTGTTGGCGTCCGGCCGCCGCACGTTACCGGATACTGCAATGAAGGCCGCTTCCAACACGAACGTTTCAATACTTTCAATTAGAGCGCCTGCGATTAATGCTATCATCGTATCGTGAGTGAAAACGCTCAGATGGCGCTTTGGCTTGAAAGCAAAGGAGACAAAAGACGAGCGTTTAAATGATCGTAAATTTGAAATCTCGGGAGACTTTTTTCCAGAAGTATTTGTGCGCCCGTCGATTGCTGTTCTTCAACCGGAGTATCTTCCCGTTGCGCTATTATCGACATTGTAACGTGAGAGTGCGTGATCGAGGTAGTTTTGTCAGCGTTCGTGCCAGTGGCGGGTGAGTGGCTGACTTAGCGTCGGCAGTCATGGAGGTGGGATGTCAGGATGAAGTGCGCTTGTTGTGGGTCTGCAGCCGTGACCGAACGGCCGGAGGTGACAGCGTGGGGCTACCGGCGGTGCCGGGGCTGCGGGCGGCAGTTCAACGAGCGCAGCGCCGGTCTCCTGAAACGGACCTGCTTGCCCAGCGACATCATCGCCTCCGTGGCGTTCTGCAGGCTCCGCGACCGGCTAACCCTGCGCGACCTGAGCGAGATCATGGCGCCGCGCGGGATCGAGGTGAGCTTTACAGTCGTCCGAGACTGGGAGCGAAGCTGCTGCCGGTGATGGACGACCGACTGCGCGAGCGCCGGCACGGCAAGCGGCGCGGCTCAAGCGCCAGCTGGCTCGTGGACGAGCCCTACCTGAAGGTCCGCGGCCGCTGGTGCTACCTCTACCGAGTGATTGATCGGGACGGCAGCCTGGTCGACGCCAGGCTCAGCGAGCACCGCGACATGAAAACTGCGCAGACCTTCTTCCGCTCAGCCCGGGCGATCATGGAAATGCGCGCGGATCGAGTGATAATGGACGGCGATAGCTCCGATCCTGGAGCGATCCGCAGCGTGCTGGGCAAGATGGTCCGGCACCGCACCAGCGCCTACTTGAACAATCGTCTCGAGCAGGATCACCGTGGCATCAAGGGGCGGATCCGATGTATGCGCGGCTTAAAGAGCCGTGATGTTGCCGGCCGCTTCTGTCGCAAGCATCGTGAACTTCGCAATCTGCTTTGTCTGCGCCACCGTCACAACCCGATCGTCTTTGCTTCCCTCCGCCGTTCCCGCTTCGTCAGGGCCACCCGGATGGCGCTCGACATCATGCAGAACGCGTGACCTCTTCGGCCATCACGAAGAAAAGTCGGGCTTCTGACGCGAATGCTGACAAAGCCGTTCCAACGGCGGCTTCAGAAACCGTAGGAGAGGTCGAGCCCGATCGTGCGCGGTTGGTTGGTGGCGGCGCGGTTGATCGACGGGATGTTCAGCACGATCGAGGAGATGTTGGTCAGGATCGCGTGCTTGTTGGTCAGGTTGTCGACGAACATCCAGGCCGACCAAGGACCGGAGACCAAGCCGGTCCGGATCGACATGATGTCGCGCACCGGCACGTCGTTGGTAGCGTAGGTGATGTCGGTCATGGTGCTGGTGTAGTCGTTGACGTAGCGGGTGACGGAGTTGATCCTCGGCGTCACCGGCCTAGTGTAGGTCAGCGCCGTGCTCGACACCCAGCGCGGCGCGTCGGTCAAGGTCTGGCCGGCGGTGATGCCGGCTTCCAGGTTGTCTGTCGTGTAGGTGGCGTGGGTGTAGCCGAGGCTCTCGGTGAGGTTCAGCCCGGCGGCGAGCGCGATGCCGGTCTCCAGCTCCCCGCCATAGACCTGCGCGGAACCCGCGTTGTCGTTGTAGATGTATCCGCAGGACAGCGAGATGAATTTCTGCACGTCCGCCCAGTCCTCGTAGTAGCCGGCCGCATTCACGGTGATGCGGCCCCCCAGCAGCCGCGCCTTCTCGCCGAGCTCGTAGTTCCACACGTGGTCGGCGCCGAAGGTGAGGGGTGCCGAGGTCTTGCCGAGGCTAGCCAGTGCGGCGGCGCAGGAATCCGGGCCGACGGTCGGCACCACCTCGTTGCCGCCGCCGGGACGGAAGCCGCGCGAGATCGTGCTGTAGACGGTGAGGTCGGGGTTGGGCAGCCAGGCCAGGGTGAACTTGGGGTTGAAGCCGGTATCGATGCGGCCGGTCTGCGTGTTGCGCGGGGTGTTGTCGCCGTTGGGTCCGAACAGGCCGCTCTGCGTCGCGTCGTTCGAGCTCATGAAGTCGTAGTAGCGCAGGCCGGCGGTGAAGGTCAGGCTCGGCAGGACCCGGTAGGAGACCTGTCCGAAGCCCGCCACCTGCTGGATCGGCTGCACGATGTTCTGCGTGTAGAGGTTGGTGATACCGAGCAGCGCGGCGCCGCCGGGGGCACGGCCGGTCTGGTAGTTGGTGCTGCTGAAATCGCTGTAGAACGCGCCGAACTGCCACTGCAGCGGGCTCGGATAGGTTGAGGTCACGCGCAGCTCCTGGCTGAGCTGGCGCGAATAGTCGGTCTCCACCCACGGGCTGGCGCCGATGCCGCCGTCGGCGAGCTGGTAGCCGGGCAGGTCGAGCACGCTCTGCAGCACCTCGGAACCATCCTGCGTCTGGCGCAGGTCGTGGGTCCAGCGCGAGGTCTGCGACGTGAGGTCGAACGGCCCGAAGGCGTAGCGCATGTTCAGGCTGTAGAGGTTGAAGCTGTCCAGCACCGGCTCGGCGAGGTCGATGGGCTGGTAGTGCACCTCCCGGTCGCCGGGCGGACTGTCGATCAGGTTCTGGCCACCCTGGGTGATGCGCTGCTCCATGTAGCTCGGCAGGATGGTCAGCGCGTCGGTGAGCTGGATCAGTGCGCTCACCCGCACCCCGCGCAGGCGCTCCCAGTTGACGTTGTCGTGCGCCGCCGCGAGCGGTGCCGCGGTGACGTCGCCACGCGTCGTGAGGTCGTTGCCCGGAAGCGGGAAGGGCGACAGGATGTCGCGCGCGATCCAGCCGGAGACCCACTTGTCGGTCGCCGACACGCGCAGCGCCACCCGGTGCGGGATCAGCGGCAGGTTGGCCATGATGTTGCCGGTATAGTTACCCGCACCTCCCTCGGTCCCGGAACCGATCGCCTCGACGCTGCCATGCACCGCCTCCGGATCGGGCGCATCGGTGATCAGCCGGATGGTGCCGCCCATCGAACCGGAGCCGTAGAGCGTGCCCTGCGGCCCGCGCAGCACCTCGATGCGGTTGAGGTCGTAGAGGTTGGGATCAATCACCACCTTGCCGGCGGTCGCGTAGCCGAACGAGGTGATCGGCGTATCGTCGACGTAGAAGCCGACGGTGGGGCTCTCGCCGCCGGTGGAGGAGAGGCCGCGCATCTCGAACTCGGTCTGGCCGGGGCCGCCGGTCTTGAAGCTGACCCCCGGCGTCTCGGCCGCCACCGCCTCCACGCTGGTCAGCCCACGCGCCTGCAACGTCTTGCCGGTGATCACGGTCATGCTGATCGGCGTGCGCTGCACCGTCGAGGCTCGGCGCTCGGCGGTGACGACGACTTCCTCCGATCCGGCCGCGGCCTGCGTCGTCTTCGCCGCCCTGCGCGCCGTCGCGGGTTTCGCCTTGGCCGTCGCGGGACCCGAGGGCTGCGTCGCCTGCTGCGCCAGCACCGGCTCGATGAGCAGCCCGCAGCACCCGAGGCCGGCCAGCACATGAAGGCGATGTAGCATCACGATCCTTTCGGGCGAAGATCTCCTGCCCGGCTCCCCGAGTATTCGGTGCTGTCCTGTCAATTATCTCGATATAGCCGCGGTGTTCGCGAGCGTCCTGGCTTGATCCTGCGAAACCGTTTCGCAGTTTTGCAACCCGTTCCGCGGCAGCACGACCGCGACGCGGCGTCCGACACGGGCGGCTGGTACACAGTTTGCAAAGTAAAAACTGCTCCTGCCGAAGCGGGATATCCTCCGAGACCGGGATGAGGCCGATGCTGTCGTGGGACCTGATCCGCGTCTTCCTCGCGCTGTATCGCGCGCAATCCTACGAGGGCGCGGCACAGATCCTCGGCGTCGACGTCTCGACGACGCGGCGCAAGTTGCTTGCACTCGAGGCGGAGGTCGGTTCGCCGCTGCTGATACGCCGCGACGGCCGGTTCGCGCTCACGCGCGGCTACGAGGAGCTGCTGCTGGCGGCGCAGCAGATGGAGGCGGCGTCGACCCTGTTCTCGGAGCACAGCAACGCGGCGCGTCACGCCGGGACGGTCCGGATCTCGACCCTGGACATCTTCGCCGACCTGCTGGTGCCGGAGATCCTGCGCTTCTCGCAGGCGAACCGCGAGATCCTGCTGGAGGTCACCACCGAACCGGGCTTCGTCGACCTGGAACGCGACGGGGTCGACATCGCGATCCGTCTCGCCCGGCCCATGCGCGGCCTGAACGGCCTGCGGCGCCTTGCCAACGTCGAGTTCGGGCTCTACGGCAGCCGCTCCTACCTGGCGAGATCGTCAGGACGCGCCGAGGGGGATCACGATCTGCTGGCGCTGTGCGCGCACTTCGTGTCGCACGATCATCAGTTCGAGCTCGCCGACGAGCAGTGGCACAAGGAGCGTCTTGGTAACGTGCTGGCTCGCGCCGACAGCTACCCGATGCTGCTTCGGCTCTGCGCTTCGAGCATGGGCCTAGCGCTGCTGCCGAACTACCTCGCGCGACGTGATCCGGAGCTGGTCGCGTTCAGGCCGGAGTCGGTGCGGCTGAGCGTCGGGTTGTGGATCGTGATCCGCAGGGACGTCGCCCGCATGCCGAAGATACGACGCTGCATCCACTTCATCGACGAGGCCTTCGCGACGCTGGGACCGCTGCTGTCCGACGGCGCGGTGGAAGCCGTGGGCTGCGGCTAGCGCCTGATCGTCTCGGGCTGGATCAGCCTGAGACGTGGATCAGTCGCCAGAACACTGGCCTAGAACGCCTCGAAATATTCCCGATGTTCCCAGTCGGTCACATGCGAGAGGAAGCGGCCGATCTCGTATCGCTTCATGCCGACGTAATGATCGACGAACTCGCCTCCCATCGCCTCTCGGAAGAACGACGATCCGGCGAGGGCTTCCACTGCCTCCATCAGGCTGCCGGGCAGCAGTTCGCGGTCGAGCTGGGCGTACGGGTCGTCGAGCGGCGGTCCCGGATCGCTCCCGTCGCGCATCCCCTGCAGGCCGGCCATGATTTGGCTCGCCATGTAGAGGTAGGGGTTGGCGCAGGGCTCGCCGGAGCGGTTCTCGATGTGGCTCGACGGATCGCCCGCACCGCCGATCACGCGGATCAGCGCGGCCTTGTTGTCCACCGACCACACCGCGCGCTTCGGCGCCAGCGGGTTGGCGTTCAGCCGCTTGTAGCCGTTGATCGTCGGGTTGGAGAACGCGGTGCCGGCGCGGACGTGATCCAGCACGCCGCCGACATAGCCGAGGCCGATCGCCGACAGGATGCCATCGTTCGAAACGAAGGCGTTCTCGCCGGTCTGCCGCGAGGCGAGCGACTGGTGCAGGTGCCAGCCGCTCGAGAACACGTTCGGCAGTCCAGGCTTGGTCATGAAGGAGGCGACCAGCCCCAAGCGCCGGCTGACCTGCTTGACCGCCATGCGCAGCAGGATCATCGCGTCGGCGGCGGCGAGGTCGGCCAGCGGATCGAGGGTGATCTCGATCTGCCCAGGGCCCCACTCCGCCTCCACCGTGCGCAGCGGCAGGCCCAGTCCCAGCAGCGCGGCGCGGATCGGGTTGATCACCGGCTCCAGCTCGTCATGCACGCCGTCGGACATGTACTGGTAGGCATGGCGGACGGCGCGCACCAGCGGCGGCGCGGGCGGCTGCGTGCAGTCGGCGAGCGCGGTGCGAGCATCCTCGATGCGCAGCACGTGGCACTCCACCTCGACCCCGCCGAGGAAGGACAGGCCCTGCGCCTCGAGGCTGCCGCAGGCCCGCTGCATGACCGCGCGCGGATCCTGCGGGCAGCGCTCGCCGGTGGAGAGGTAGAGATCACACAGCACCCACGCGACCCCGGTCGTCCACGGAAGGATGCGGAAGCTGGTCAGGTCGGGGATGGCGAACATGTCTCCGGCGCCGCCCATCTCGCTGCGGCCGAAGCCGCCGTCGCGCGAGAATACCGGCTGGAAGATGGTGTTGGCGGAGTCCATCGCCAGCAGCGCCACCGAGAACGGGGTGCCGTTGCGCGCCGCCTGGGCGAAGTGACTCGCTTCGATCGGCCGTATGCGGACCAACCCGTGGGTGTCGACGAAGCCGACCCGCACCACCTCGACCGCGTGCGCGCGGATCCGCTCCAGGATCTCGGCGAGCAGCTCGGCGCGGCGCGGCGTGTCGAGCCCGGCGCGGGCAATGAAGTTGGCGCGCCCGATCGAGGACGCTACGGCGCGGTCATCGGGCATGGCGTTCTCGCGGGATCACAGGGTGAAGCTGTTGTTGGCTTGCGGCAGGTCTGCGTCGAACAGCGCGATGCGCTTGAGCACGATCCGCCAGGCGCGCGCCTCGCGACGCAGCACGTAGCCGTTCCACCCGGCACGCTGCGTCACCCGCCCGTTCAGGCTGGTGTGGATCAGGAAGTTGCACAGCACGTGCATGGCGTCGGGGGCGGCCTGGATCATCTCCAGGTTGGTGTAGAGGTGGGTGGTGCGGGTCGGGGGCGCCTGCGAGTAGGCGCGGCCGGTGGCGAGCCGCTCGATGCGCTCCTCGAGCCGTCGCCGGTCGTTGAATTCCCAGGCCACGGTCTGGCGCGGGTCGCGGGTCTCGATGTCGGTCGGGATCCAGTAGGCAGCGTCGTGGGTGAACAGCGCCAGCCACTCGGCCAGCCGCTCCTGATCGAGCAGACGCGCCTCGGCGTGCAGCAGCCGTCGGCATGCCGCCTCGTCCTCCGGTCCCGGCAGCAGCTGCTCGGGGACCTCCGCCATCCCGCGCCAGCCGCGCACGATGGCCCACAGGTTCTCGTAGTATTCGAGGTCAAAGTAGCCGGCGGTGGCCAGGTCGGCGACGGTCATCGCGGGCCGCCCGGTCAGCAGGAGGCGGCGGCGGCCGCCTCCATGACGCGGCGCCAGGCCACGTAGTACGAGCGCAGGTGCAGGTCCGACGAGATCGGCTCGCGCCGGAAACCGTCGCCGTCCGCGTAGCCCGCCTGCGTCGACAGGTGCCGTCGCACGTCGACCCATTCCATCTCCGGGACCGTCTCGAGCCCCTCCTGACAGGCCTCGAACTGGGCAGTGTCGTCGACCTCGCCGAACGACGGAAAATCCTCCTGCATGCGCATCCGCGTCGCGTTCACCTCCTCCGGCGCACCCTGCAGGGTGGTCGCGAACCAGTGCACGTGTGTCTCGGCGACCGCGACCGGCTCGACCAGCTGGATCTGGTTGCCGATGATCAGCAGGTTGGGAAAGATGTTCAGGTTCATGCCGGAGCCGGTGGAGTCGTCGAGCATGCGCTGCGCCTCCGTGGGCCCGACCCGGGCGATCAGCGCCTGCTCCACGATCTCGCGGCCCGGGTGCGGATGCTGCCGCTTCCAGGCGGACTCCGCGTGCATGGCCGGACGCTGGTCCAGCATCGTGTGGCCGTTGCCGAGATCCTTCGACAGCAGCGGCGTCTCGTCGAAGTTCGAGCGGTAGTAGGACATGTCGCTGTCCGCGCCATAGCGCTTGGCGAACACGCGAAGCATCGAGGTGTGCGAGAAGGGCGGATGGTAGCCGTCGCCCGCGTTGTCGTACACCGTCTTCCAGTTGGCGAAGGTGCGGAACGGCATCGAGCCGGCATTGACAATCACCGGGCGACCGCCGTCGCGGTCGAGCCACTGGTCGAGGAACAGGCGCGCGCCGGCGAGATGGGTGATCAGGTCGTCGATGTCGGGCTTCATGCAGGCGAAGATGAAGCCGCGATAGCACTCCACCCGGGCCGGACGGTGCAGGTTCTGATCCTCGATCTCAAACCCGGCGCCGTAGGCGTGACGCAGCGGGATGCCGGTGCAGCGCCCGTCGTTGGCGAAGCTCCAGGCATGGTAGCCGCAGGTGAACCGCCTAGCGTTGCCTCGGCTCTGGCGGCAGACGATGGCGCCGCGATGCGTGCACCGGTTGATCAGCACGTTGATCTCGCCGCGATCGTTCCGGGTCACGATCACCGGGCGCCGGCCGATCCGCCGCGTGATGAAATCGTCCGGCGCCGGGAGCTCGCTCTCGTGGCCGAGATACACCCAAGTATGTCCGAACAGGTCGCGCATCTCCTGATTGAACAGCGCCTCGCTCACGTAGAGGTCGCGACGCACATAGCCAGACCGGAACAGGTGGCCGTAGCGGCCAGCGTCCCCGCTGCCGCTGTCAATCTCCAAACTGTCTGCCTGCATGATGCTGGGGTCTCCGACGGCGTGATGCCACCGCAGTCTCCCTCTAGCCGCCGGAGCTCAGTGACATCCATAGCAGAGATGCCGAACCGGCTCTCAGAAACGCGGCACTCTCGGCGGCCTTCAAGGCGACGATGTGCGGATCGCTCGCCTCGGGAGAGCCTTCCGGTGTGGCTAGACGATTGAGATAGAGCAAGATGTTGGTCGTCCTCGCCTTCGTGGTGTTCTGCCGGCTCCGCTACCGGCTGACCCTGCGCGACCTGAACGAGATCCTGGCGCTGCGCGGGATCGGGGTCAGCTACGAAGCAGTTCGCGATTGGGAGACCAAGCTGCTGCCGGTGATGGGCGATGAGCTGCGCAAGCGCCGGCACGGCACGCGGCGCGGACCTGGGGCCAGCTGGCACGTCGATGAGACCTACCTGAAGGTCCGCGGCCGCTGGACCTAGCTGTATCGGGCGGTCGACCGGGACGGCAACCTGATCGACACCATGCTCAGCGCTCACCGCGACACGAAGGCGGCCGAGGCGTTCTTCCGCTCGGCGCCAGCGACCATGGGCTTCCGGCCCGAGCGGGTGACGACGGACGGTCACGGGTCCTACCCGAGGGCGATCCGCAGCGTGCTGGGCAGGACCGTCCGCCACCGCACCAGTGCCTACCTGAACAACCGCCTCGGGCAGGATCATCGCGGCATCAAGGGCAGGATCCGATGCATGCGCGGCTTCAAGAGCCAGGACGCCGCCCACCGGTTCTGCCGTGAGCACGGCGAACTCCGCAACCTCCTCCGCCCGCGCCGCCGTCACAACCAGATCGTCCCTGCTTCCCTCCGCCG
>CAXTOE010000091.1:0-1459 GCA_964245685.1 uncultured Acetobacteraceae bacterium
TTCGCGGCGTGCGCAACCCGATCGGCATCAAGGTCGGCCCGAACAGCACCGCGGACGACGTGCGACGCCTGCTCGACATCCTCAACCCCGACGACGAGGCCGGGCGGATCACGCTGGTCAGCCGGATGGGTGCGGAGGGTGTGCGCCGCCACCTGCCGCCGCTGCTGCGCGTCGTTCGTGAGGCCGGCCGGCGCGTCACCTGGCTGTGCGACCCGATGCACGGCAACACCATCCCCACCGCATCCAAGGTCAAGACCCGCTCGTTCGACGCCATCCTCGCGGAGGTGCGCGGCTTCTTCGACGTGGTCGCAGGCGAGGGCGCGCCGCCCGGCGGCGTGCATGTCGAGATGACCGGCCAGGACGTCACCGAATGCGTCGGCGGCGCGCACCAGCTCACCGAGGCGGACCTGGGCGACCGCTACGAGACGTTCTGCGACCCGCGGCTCAACGCCGAGCAGTCGCTGGAGCTGGCGTTCCTGATCGCGGGCGAGCTGACCGCCCGCCGGCGCGCCGGCGAGAGCGACGCGCGGTGAGTGCCGTCCCGGGGCCGCTCGATCCCGCCACCATCGCCGCGCGCACCGACGCCTACTTCAACCGCACCCGCGCGATCGTGGCGCGGTTCGGCGATCGTCGCGTCACCTACGCGCTGTTCCTGCGCCGGCCGGTGGTGTCCGCGCCGCGGCTGATGACCGACTGGGTCGACGCGGTGGCGACAGCGCGCGGCACCGACCTGCGCTGCGAGATCATGGCCGAGGAGGGGGCCTGGGTGGGCGCCGGCGAGCCGCTGGTCTACCTCACCGGCAGCTTCGAGCAGCTGGTCGACCTGGAAACCCTGCTGCTGCAGAAGCTGGGTCCGGCCTGCGTCGCCGCCCACAACGCCTACCAGATGTGCATGACGCTGCCGGGCACGCAGTTCCTGGCGATGGAGGCGCGCCACTGCGCCGGCTACGAGATGCAGGAGATGATGGCCTACGCCGCCTCCGTCGGCTCGCGCGCGGCGCGGCGCGAGGGCGCGGCGGGCTTCGTCGGCTGCGCCAACGACGCCACCGCCGGCTTCTACGGTGCGGCCGCCGGCTTCGGCACCATGCCGCACGCCCTGATCGGCTATGCCGGCAGCACCCTGCGCGCCGCCGAGATGTTCCACGAGACCTTCCCGGACGCCGACCTCACCATACTCAGCGACTATTTCGGCCTCGAGATCACCGACACGCTCGCGGTCTGCCGGCGCTTCCCGGAGCTGGCGTCGCAGGGGCACATCGCGGTGCGGCTCGACACCCATGGCGGACGCTTCCTGGAGGGGCTGGATCCGCAGGAGAGCTACGCGGTCCTGGAGCGGCATACGCCGGGAACGATACGCCGCTACCGCTCCGACAGCGAGCTGCGCCACCTGGTCGGCACCGGCGTCTCGGCGGCGGCGATCTGGCGGATGCGCGAGGCGTTGGACGATGCCGGGTTCGCG
>CAXTOE010000091.1:1469-4875 GCA_964245685.1 uncultured Acetobacteraceae bacterium
GGCTTCGGACGCGTGCGGATCGTGGCCTCGTCGGGCTTCGGCGTCGACAAGTGCCGGGTGATGGCGGACAGCCGCGCGCCGATCGACGTGGTCGGCACCGGCTCGTTCATCCCCGAGCACTGGTCGGAGACCTACGCCACAGCCGACATCGTCGCCTATGACGGGGTGCCGCGGGTCAAGCTGGGTCGCGAGTTCCTGCTGCGCGGGACCCGGCACCGCGACGCGGGCGGACGGCCTTGAGCGACCTGTTCGCGCCCGAAGGCGGCTTTCGCGTGCGCATCCTCGACCTGTCCGGCGCCTCGGAGGACAACGTGGTGGAGGAGGTCGGCGGCTTTCCCACCCTGATGCACGCCAACGCCTTCGCCCGCGCCTATGTCCGCGACAGCGTCGAGCTGTGCCGGGTGGCGGGCGCCTCGATGCGCGACGTGCTGTCCGCCTGGTTCGCCTACGGCGAGGACGCGGAGGTGGTGGATGCCGGCGAGCAGGGCTGGCGCTCGGCGGGCGAGCTCGACGACTTCGCGGCCCACCCCGCCTCCGAGATCGAGCGCGACTGGCGCGTGCTGGATCCCCGTCTCGACGACGATGCGGACGAGGATGCCGACGGGGACGACACGCCGGAAGGACCGCCGGAGTGAGCGGCCGGCGCCCGATGAAGCTGCGCTTCGCGCCCAGCCCGACCGGCCTGCTGCATGTCGGCAATGCGCGCCAGGCGGTGGCGAACGCGCTGCACGCGCACCGTCACGGCGGGCTGTTCCAGCTGCGCATCGACGACACCGACGCGGCGCGCTCGCGCGAGGATCACGCCGACGCGATACGCACCGACCTACGCTGGCTCGGGCTGGACTGGGACGAGAGCTTCCGACAGTCCGACCACCTCGCGGACTACGAGGCCGCCGCCGACCGGCTGCGCGCCTCCGGCCGGCTCTATCCCTGCTTCGAGAGCGAGGAGGAGCTGCGCGCCAAGCGCGAGACGCGGCGGCGCCAGAAGCGGCCGCCGATCTACGATCGGGCGATGCTGCGGCTCACGCCCGAGCAGCGGGCGCAGGCGGAAGCGAACGGCAAGCGGCCGTACTGGCGCTTCCGGCTCAGCGACGGCAGCGTCGCCTGGCATGACCTGGTGCTCGGAGACACCCAGGTGAAGCTGACGGCGATCTCCGATCCGGTGCTGATACGCGCCGACGGCACCATCCTGTACGCCTTCGCTTCCGTGGTCGACGACCTGCGCACCGGCGTCACCGATATCCTGCGCGGCGAGGACCACGTCACCAACACCGGCGTGCAGCTCGACATCGCCGCCGCCCTCGGCGCGGCGTCGGGGCACTTCCGTTTCGGCCACCTGCCGCTGCTGCTCGACGAGGCCGGCGGCAAGCTGTCCAAGCGCTTCGACGGGCTGTCGCTGCGCGCGCTGCGCCAGGACGGCATCGAGGCCTCGGCGGTGGTGTCGTACCTGGCCCGACTCGGCACCTCGGACGATCCGCATCCGCTGGCGCTGGCGGAGCTCGCCGCGAGCTACGACATCACCCACACCTCGCGCTCGGCGGCGCGCTTCGACATGCGCCAGCTGCTGGCGCTGAACCGGCGGGTGATGCACGCACTGCCGTTCGAGGCGGTGTCGGGCCGGCTGCCGGACGGCACGACGCCCGAGTTCTGGTCGGTGGTGCGCGGCAACGTCGACATGCTGACCGAGGCCAAGCACTGGTGGGACGTTGCTGCGGGCAGCATCGTGCCGCCGCCGCTGGAAGGCGAGGGGACGTTCCTGACCCAGGCGCTGTCGGTGCTGCCGGACGAGCCATGGGGCGAGCAGACCTGGCCCAGCTGGATCGACGCGCTGCGCGAGCTCTCGGGGCGGCGCGGACGGGCGCTGTTCCTGCCACTGCGACTGGCCCTGACCGGCGAGGACCACGGCCCCGAGCTGCGCGACCTGCTGCCGCTGATCGGCCGCGAGCGGGCGGCCGGGCGGCTGCGCATGGCAGCGAGCTAGGCTGAGCCAAGGGCTCCGCCCTTGACCCGCTGGGGCCGGCGGCCCCAGACCCCGATCAAGGCTCAGCCGAAGGTCTTGCGCAGCGTTGCCACCGAGACGTGCGGCCAGCTCAGGTTGGTGCTGGTGCCCAGGATCGGGAAGTTCAGGATCACCGTCTGCACGTACTGCAGCTGCAGGAAGTGTTGGAACGGGTGCCGGATGGTCTCGATCCAGAACGTCGCGAACACCAGCGCCGTGTCGGCGTTGCTGACCAGGAACGGCATGTTCTCGATGCCGCCTCCGCCGTTGGCGATCGTGATCGGGGCGCCGGTGGTCGTGATCTGGGCGACGGTGGCGATGTTGAGCACCACCATCTTCTCGATGAACTGGTCCTTGATGGTCTGCTGCAGCAGCCGGGTCGGGTCGTTGACCACTGTCTGCATCGCCACGCCGTCGATCGCGGCCGGCAGCGGCACGGCCGGCGTGTTGCCGAACGGCGTGCGGAAATTCACCGCGGCCGTGCTGAGGTCGGCGAGGTTGTAGGCCGGGAACCCTCCCTGCGTGCCGCCGACCGGCATCGGCTTGCCGACGCCGAACGGGGAGGTGTTCACCGGCGGGATCGCGAAGGTTCCGTTGGTCAGGCTGGGCACCTCGATCGCGGAGCCCTTCACCAGCACCGCGTTGCCGTGCGGGATCGTCGCCATGCGGGCGACGATCTCCCCGCCGGGAGGCGGCTCCTCCTGCGGCGCGCTGGTCTGCGGCTGCAGCACCCAGATGCCGGGCTCGATATGCAGCGCGCCGCCGGTGACGCTGTCGCTGATCTTCTGCAGGTAGGTCAGGCCGAACAGCTGGATGTCGGTCTGGGCGAAGCCGCGATTGGGGATCGGCGAGGCGATCGGGTCGACCTTCAGCGTCTCCTCGGTCTGGTTCAGCTCCAGGAACAGCGGGCCGTTGCCGTCCTTGTCGGGGCGGGCGATCAGGTTGAAGCCGTGACCGTGCCAGTTGCCGGCGAGCGACGCCAGCAGGCCCAGCTCCTGGGCCACGGTCTCGGTGTCGGGACTGAGCCGGACCGTCGGTATCAGCCGCTGCGGCTGCAGACTCAGGGCCTGGTCATCGGGCATCGTTCGCTCCTCGGGATCGGGTTTCGCCGCCGCGTCGTCGCGATCGGCGCAGGCAGGGTCAGGAACTCGGCTGATCGGCCGCGGCGAGCGGCGGGTTCGCCGGGGACGGCGACGGCAGCACGACCTCGCCCGCGCCGGGCGGCGTCAGCCAGCCGGCGATGAACGTCAGCAGGACGATGAGGGCGTCCTGCACCTCGGGAGGGATGTCGATCGTGGTGTAGGTCCGCAGCAGCCAGACCAGCACCGCGACGGACGCGCCGGCGAGCGCGCTGATCGTGACCTTGTTGACCGGCACGTTGGTTTTTTGGCCGCTGGCGCGATCGCC
>CAXTOE010000091.1:4885-9291 GCA_964245685.1 uncultured Acetobacteraceae bacterium
CTGGCTCCCATGTTCGTCTCTCCTGTCGGCTCGAGGGCTCGTGTCTCGAAGCGCGCGCAGGAGAGCCCGCGCCTATCGCCGCCGCATCCTCAATCTTGACTATGAGGTCGAAATTAATTCGCATAGCTTCAATATAAAGACAGAACGTGTTCTCGGACGATCATGCAATGCGCGCCGTCCCGCCCGTTCCGGATGCGATCAGCGAATTCGCCGACTGCATCGGTGATCTCTACGATGCCGCGTCCGGCGAGGGCGAGTGGCAGGCGGCGTTGGCGCCGCTCGGCCGACGTCTCGGCGCGTGCTCCGGGATCCTGTTCGTCGACGATCCGGGCGGACGCGATGTCGAGCTGCTGGCGATGCCCGGCTGGCCCCCCGCGGCGATCGCCCTGTATGCCCAGCGATATCGAACGCAAGACCCCTACGCCGCCTTCGCCCGCCTGCATCCGGAGGCCGCCTGCCTGCTCGGGCACGAGATGGTCGACCCGCGGTCGCTGCTGGGCTCGGAGATCTGGAACGAGTTCGGACGCCACCACCTGCCGGCGTTCTGGTTCATCGGCGTCGTGGCGCCGCTGCGGCAGGGACGCGGCGGCCGCCTCGCCTGGCACCGGCCCGTCGACGCGCCGGCGTTCGGGGAAGCCGAGCGTGCGTTGCTGCTGCGTCTGCTACCCTATCTGCAGCGTGCACTTCAGCTCCGCGACCGTCTCGGCGCCTGCGGCAGCGCCCTGCGGTCGCAGGCCTTCGACGCCCTGCCGGTGCCGCTGCTGGTGGTGGCGGGCGGCGGCACGGTGCTGGCGTGCAACCTGGCGGCCGAGCGCGCGTGCCGTACCGGACCGCTGCGCCTCGACCCGAGCGGGCTGCACGCTAGCCAGGCCGCGGAAGAGCGCCGCCTGCACCGACTGCTGCACGACGTCGCCACCGGCGGACCGGGCGGCGGCCTGCTGCTGCACGCCGAGGCGCCGCGCATGGTGTGTGCGGTGCTGGTCTGCCGGCTGCCGCAGGCCGGCCCGTTCTCGGCCGTCGCCGCGGCCGGACCGGAGCATCGTGCCCTGGTGACGATACGCGGCCTGTCTCCGCGACGGGCCGCCGATCCCGATCGGCTCTGCGCCCTGTTCGGCCTGTCGGGAGTGGAGGCGCGCGTCGCCTGCGCCATCGTCGCCGGCGCCTCGGTCGCCGCGGTGGCGCAGCAGCGTCGCACCTCGCCGCTGACGGTGCGCGCGCAGATCCGCGCGATCCTGCTCAAGACCGGCGCCGAGAGTCTGCGCGACCTCGTGGCGATGGTGTCCAGGCTCGAGGACGACCCGACGGACTGAGTGCGCGACGGGACCTCGCTTGGTCACCCGGCGATCCGGGTGCATGCTGCGACACCACCACCGGGAGGATCAGCCATGGCCATGGAAGCCGGGTCCGAGGCACACAAGGCGCTGTTCTGCAGCCACTTCATCGAGACGTACCAGGAGTTCGACCCGGAGACGCTGCCCTGGCCCGAGCTGAGCAAGACCGAGCTGGAGCGCCTGCGCGGCGTGCCGTTCTGGCAGGAGGTCTACCATACCGAGCGGCGTGCGGGTGCCATCGTCGACGCCTTCATGCCAACCATCGGCGATCCGGTGGTGCGCGAGGCGGTGGCGATGCAGGGCCGCGAGGAGACCCGGCACGCCAAGCTGATCCGGGTGATGATCGACCGCTACGGCATCGACGCGCACGAGCAGCCGATGGAGCAGTTCCCCGCCGACCTCGAGACCGCCTTCATCGATTTCGGCTTCGGCGAGTGCCTCGACGCCTTCCTCGGCTTCGGCGCGTTCAAGGTCGCGCGCGAATCCGAGTTCCTGCCGTCGGGCATGTTCGAGATCTTCGATACGCTGATGTTCGAGGAGACGCGGCACATCGTCTTCTTCATCAACTACATGGCGTGGCGCGAGCGCCAGCGCGGCCTCGGGTCGGCGCGGCGGGCGATGAAGTCGCTGCGCTTCTACAGCCGCGCCGGCAAGCGGCTGCTCGGCATGGTGCAGCGCGGCCAGGAGCCGAACGACGGCAAGGATTTCGCCGTGACCCAGGCCAACATGTTCCTCGACGGCTTCTCGTTCCAGAAGTTCGTCGATGACTGCGTGCGCGAGAACTCCCGCCGCATGGGCGCCTTCGACCCGGCGCTGCTGCAGCCCAAGCTGCTGCCCGGAATGGCCGCGCTGGCGCTGAGCGGGATGCGGGTGTGGGACCGGGCGCGGCCGCACCTGCGCCGGCGCGAGACCGTAGCGGGCTAGACGCCGTCGGGACGAAGGCAGGCAAGGGGCTTTGCCCCTTGACCCCATCAAAGGCCGAGCCTTTGAAATCCGTTGATTACTCACCGGGGTCTGGGGCCGCCGGCCCCAGTGGGTCAAGGGCGAAGCCCTTGCCTGCCCTAGCCGGCACCGCCGATGGCGCTTCCGGCGTCGTGCGGCAGCCGCGCGTAGCGGACCAGCGAGACCAGCATCAGCAGGCCGGCCAGGGCAAAGGCGCAATGGAAGTCGCCCGGGATGAAGGGGGCGCCGGCCTGGACGCCGCGCGCGGCGGCGGCGAGGCGCAGGCATAGCGCGCCGAAGGCGATCCCCATCCCTATCATCATCTGCTGGGTGACGCTCTGCACGGTGGAGGCGGCGGCCTTGTGCGCGTCCGAGACGTCGGCGAACACCAGCGTGTTCAGGGTGGTGAGCTGCATCGAGCGCGCGAGCCCGTAGCCGAACAGCAGCCCCAGCGTCACCGGCAGCGGCGTGCTCGACACCAGGGTGCCGAGGCCCGCGATGCACAGGGCGGCGAGCCCGGCATTGACCAGCGCCACCCGGCGGAAGCCGGCGCGGCGCAGCACCGGGGTGGTGAACAGCTTCATGCCGAGGTTGCCGGTGGCGCTCGCGAGCAACAGCAGCCCCGAGCGGAACGGCGACAGGCCGAAGCCGACCTGGAACAGCAGCGGCGACAGGTAGGGCACCGCCTCCAGCGCGATCCGGGTCGTCGAGCCCCACAGGATGCTGATGGAGAAGCTGGGCACGCCGAACGCGTCCAGCGCCAGCAGCGGATGGCGGGCGCGCCGCATGTGGCGCACGCTCATCATGCCCAGTGCGGCGCCGCCCAGCACCAGCAGTGCCGCCAGCGTCAGGCTGCCGCTCTGGTGGCCCGCGACCTCGGTGCCGTAGAGCAGCAGGGTCAGTGCGCCGGCGCTGAGCAGGAAGCCCGGCCGGTCCAGCGGACGCGCCGTATGCGCCCGCTGCTGTGGCACGATCGCCGCGACCGCCGCGAGTGCCGCGACGCCGAGCGGCACGTTGAGGAAGAACACCCAGTGCCAGGAGGCGTAGGTGGTGATGAAGCCGCCGAGGCTGGGGCCGAGCACCGGCGCCACCACGCCCGGCCAGGTGATGGTCGAGATCGCCTGCATCATGCGCGCCCGCTCGGTATGGCGCACCACGATCATGCGCCCCACCGGCACCATCATCGCGCCTCCCAGGCCCTGCAGCACGCGCGCCGCGGTGAAGGAGGCGAGGCCGTGCGCCGATCCGCACAGCAGCGAGGCGAGGGTGAAGATCGCGATCGCGGTGCCGAACACCGTGCGCGAGCCGAAGCGGTCGGCGATCCAGCCGCTGACCGGGATGAACACGGCGAGCGTCAGCATGTAGGCGGTCAGCCCCAGGCTGAGCTCGTTCGGTCCGATCCGGAAGTCGTGCGCCATGCTCGGCAGCGCGGTGGCGATGATCGTGGTGTCCAGGTACTCCATGAAGAAGGTGGCGGCGACCACGAACGGCAGCAGCCTGACGGCGCGGGCGGGGATCATCGCGCGGCGGCCTGGTCGATGGCGCCCGCGCGGGTGCGGCGCAGGAAGCGCAGGCCGGTCATCAGGGCGACGCTGAGCAGGGCGCAGGCGAGGCCGGTCCACAGCCCGGCCACGCCGAGATGCAGCCGGAAGGCGGCGAAGCTGCCGAGCGGGAAGCCGACCAGCCAATAGCCGACGGTGGCGAGCAGCATCGGCACCGTGGCGTCGCCGAGCCCGCGCAGCGCGCCGAGGGCCACCGTCTGCACGCCGTCCGCGACCTGGAACAGGGCGACGATCCCCAGTAGGGTGACCGCGAGGCCGAACGCCGCGCGGTCGCTCGGGCGCGCCGGGTCGAGATAGGCGCCCGCGATCACCCGCGGCAGCACGAGCAGCAGCAGGCTGACCGCGCCGGTGAACAGCACCGAGAGCCCGATCGCGGTGAGGCCGCTGCGACGCGCCTGACGCGGACGGTCCGCACCGGTCCAGAACCCGACGCGGACGTTGGCCGCCTGCGACAGGGCGAGCGGCACCATGAAGCTGACGCCCGCGACGTTGAGCGCGATCTGGTGCGCCGCCAGCGACCCGGCGCCGAGCAGGCCGGCCTGCAGGCCCGCGACCTGGAACAGCATCACCT
>CAXTOE010000092.1:0-9289 GCA_964245685.1 uncultured Acetobacteraceae bacterium
GAACAGGCGCTCCGAGCCGCCGCCCCGGAAGTAGAAGCCGGCCTCGGTTTCGGCGAGGCGCGGCGCGGCACCGCGCTCGGCCGCCTGCCGCGCCTCGGCCGCCGCCTCCGGTCGCGCGTGGCGAGGTGCGGCCGCGCAAGGGCCGGATCCGGCGGTCAGGGCGGGCCACGACAGGACGGTCCACAGCAGGGCGGAGCGGAGCTGCGGCGCGCGTGCGGCCCTCAGCCTGCGGCGAGCAGCGATCGGCCGGTCATCAGCGCCGGCTGATCGAGGCCCATCAGCGCCAGCAGGGTAGGCGCCAGGTCGGCGAGCCGGCCATCATGCAGTGCCGCGCCGTCGGCGCCGGAGAGCACCACCGGCACCAGGTTGAGCGTGTGGGCGGTGTGCGGCGCGCCGGTGTCGGGATCGCGCATGGTCTCGCAGTTGCCGTGGTCGGCGGTAGCCAGCAGCACGCCGCCCGCCTGTCCGATGGCGGCGGCGATCCGCCCGAGCCCGTCATCGACGGTCTCCACCGCCCGGATCGCGGCGGCGAGGTTGCCGGTGTGGCCGACCATGTCCGGGTTGGCGAAGTTCAGCACGATCAGGTCGTACTGGCCCGACGCGATGGCCTCGACCGCGCGATCGGTCAGCTCGGGTGCCGACATCTCCGGCTGCAGGTCGTAGGTCGCGACCTTCGGCGACGGCACCATGATCCGGTCCTCGCCCGGCAGCACCGCCTCGCGGCCGCCATTGAGGAAGTAGGTGACGTGGGGGTACTTCTCGGTCTCCGCCATGCGCAGCTGCCGTCGCCCGGCCGTCGAGACCACGTCGCCGAGCAGGTCGTCGAGGCTCTGCGGCGGGAACAGCACCTCGATCCGCCCGGCCAGCCGGTCGCTGTAGCGGGTCATGCCGACGGCGCAGGCGAAGCGGACGACGCGCGTGCGCTCGAAGCCGGCGAAGTCGGGATCGAGCAGCGCGTCGTAGAGCTGACGGATGCGGTCGGCGCGGAAGTTGAACGACAGCAGGGCGTCGCCGTCGCGCATGCCGGCATACTCGCCGATGGCCGTGGGCGGGACGAACTCGTCGGTCACCTCGGCGGCGTAGGCGTCGGCCAGCACCGCGTCCGGATCGGCCGCCCGCGGCCCCTCGCCGCTAACGATCACGTCGTAGGCACGGCGGACGCGCTCCCAGCGATGGTCGCGGTCCATCGCGAAGTAGCGGCCGCAGATGGTGGCGATCCCGGCTCGCGCCGGCAGGGCCGCGCGCAGGGCCGCGAGGTACTCGCGCCCGGATCGCGGCGGCGTGTCGCGGCCGTCGGTGAACAGGTGCAGGGCGACCGGCAGGCCGGCGCCGGTCAGGATCCTGGCGAGGGCCGCCGCGTGGTCCTGGTGCGCGTGCACGCCGCCAGGCGAGGCCAGCCCGACCAGATGGCAGGTGCCGCCGCTGCGGCGCAGTGCCGCGATCAGGGTCTGCATCGCCGGCAGCTCGGCGATGGCACCGGTCTCGATCGCGCCGAAGATGCGCGGCAGCTCCTGCATCACCACGCGTCCGGCGCCGATGTTGAGATGGCCCACCTCCGAGTTGCCCATCTGGCCGCCGGGCAGGCCGACGTCAGGACCGCAGGTGCGCAGGAAGGCGTGCGGTCCCGCGGCCCACAGCCGGTCGAAGTGCGGCGTGCTGGCCTGGCGCACCGCGTTGTCGGCGATCTCCTCGCGCCAGCCGAATCCGTCGAGGATGACGAGCATGACCGGTCGCGGCGGCCGGGTGGTTGGCGTGGACACTGGCATCGGACGTGCTCCCGGTGGGACCGATCCGCGACCATGCCACCGATACGGCTCTCAGGGCGAGACCGGGGCAGGGGGCGCCAGGGGATCGTCCGGGCCGGTGCTGCCGCCGGTCGAGGGCGGGTCGCTGGCCGGGAAGGTGTCCTCCACCGCGTCGTCCACCTTCTCGTCCTCGTCGGGCGGCTGGTTGGTCTCGGACATGGCAACCTCCTGTGGTTCAATGCTCCCTAAGGGCGGCGGCGGTGCTAGGTTTCCGCCTCAGCGATCCCATCTGCATGGCATCCAGCAAAGCGAGGCACCGGATGAGCAGCCATTCGATGAAGGACGACGTCCAGGGCGACGAGCTTCGGGGCGACGATGTCTGGCGCGACAAGCTGTCGCGCGAGCAGTATCGGGTGCTGCGCGAGCACGGCACCGAGCGCGCCGGCACCAGCCCGCTGAACTACGAGAAGCGCGACGGCCTGTTCCGCTGTGCGGCCTGCAACAACCCGCTGTTCACGTCCGACACCAAGTACGAGAGCGGCAGCGGCTGGCCCTCGTTCTTCGCTCCGATACCGGGGGCGGTCGAGACGCAGGAGGACGACAGCCTGTTCATGCGACGCGTCGAGGTGCATTGCGCGAAGTGCCACGGCCATCTCGGCCATCTGTTCCCCGATGGCCCGAAGCCGACCGGCGAGCGCTACTGCATGAACGGCGTCTCGCTCGACTTCGTGCCGGCCGGCTCGTAGGGCGTGGGGCGCACGGTCATGCCGGCTCCCCGGTAGCGCCCGCCGATGGCCGCCGCCGCCAACCTCCTGGTGGTCGACCACCCGCTGGTGCAGCACAAACTGGCGCGCCTGCGCCAGGCCAGCACCTCGACCGCGGGCTTCCGCCGGCTGGCCCGCGAGATCAGCCTGCTGATGGCCTACGAGGCGACGCGCGACCTGCCGCTGGAGGAGGTCGAGATCGAGACGCCGCTGGAGCGCACCACTGCACGGATGCTGTCGGGCAAGAAGCTCTGCTTCGTCTCCATCCTGCGCGCCGGCAACGGCATCCTGGACGGGATGCTCGACCTGGTGCCGGCGGCGCGGGTCGGCCATGTCGGGCTGTATCGCGACCACGAGACGCTGCAGGCGGTCGAGTACTACCTCAAGCTGCCCGACGACATGGCCGACCGGCTCAGCATCGTCGTCGACCCGATGCTGGCGACCGGACACAGCGCGATCGCCGCGGTGTCCCGGCTGAAGGCGGCCGGCGCCAGGCAGATCAGCTTCGTCTGCCTGCTCGCGGCACCGGAGGGGCTCGCCCGCTTCGCCGCCGCGCATCCGGACGTGAAGCTGATCACGGCGGCGATCGACCGCGAGCTGGACGCGAACGGCTATATCCGTCCCGGCCTCGGCGACGCCGGCGACCGCCTGTTCGGCACCAAGTAGGCGGCGAACCCCGCCTCAGCGTTCCCCTTCCAGGGGCCCGAGCCGCAGCGTCAGGCCATCGGGCGCCCGCGTGATCGCGAGCTGCATGCCCGCAGACCAGCGCAGTGCCGACAACGCCGTCGGCGGCAGCGTGATCCGCCCGTCCGGGTTCAGGGTGACGATGAAGGTGCAGGTCTCGAAGTCCATCTGTCCCCGCCTCCAGGCCGATCAGGGGATACGGCGCGGCAGCCGGACTGGATGTCCGAGCGTCGATACGAGTCGCATCCGGCGCGACAGGGGCCGATCCCGACGCCTCGGCGCTACACCCGGCGCAGCACGTAGCTCTCGCGCAGCGTCGCGGTGATCTGCTCGGCGTGCAGCGGGTCGCGCGCCTCGACCATCACCTCGAGCTCGGCCGCCTGCACGCTGGGTGCCGCGAACAGGCGCTGGTGCGAGACCTCGATGATGTTGCCGCCGATGCCGCCGATCCGGGTGGCGATGTCGGCCAGCACGCCGGGACGGTCGGGGATCTCCATCAGCAGGCGAAGCAGCCGTCCGTCGCGCAGCAGCGAGCGCAGCAGCGTGTTGGCGAGGATGCGGCTGTCGATGTTGCCGCCACAGATCGGCATTGCCACCCGCCTGCCGCGGAAACGTTCCGGATAGGTCAGCACCGCGGCCAGGGCGGCCGCACCCGCACCCTCGGCGACCAGCTTGGCGGACTCCGCGAGCAGGGTGATGGCGTCCTCGACCGCGCGTTCCGGTACCGACAGGACCGTGCCGACGCGCGCCCGTATCACCTCCAGCGGGTAGCGCCCGACACGCATCACCGCGATGCCCTCGGCGATGGTCGCACCGCCGGCCGGCACGATCTCGTCGCCGGGATGGAAGCTGAGCGAGGCGTGGCTCTCCACCTGCACCCCGATCACCTGCAGCTCCGGACGCATCCCGGCGGCCGCCGTGGCGCAGCCAGCGATCAGCCCGCCGCCGCCGACCGGCTCGAGCCGTGCGCGGTCGACGACGACATGCCCGGCATCCTCGAGCAGCTCCAGCCCGCAGGTGCCCTGTCCGGCCATTATCGCCGGATCGTCGTAGGGGTGGACGAAGACGCGCGCCTCGCTGCGGCACAGCGCGTCGGCGTGCGCGGCGGCCTCGGTGAAATCATCGCCGTGCAGCACCACCCTGGCACCCCAGGCGGCGGTGCGCGTCACCTTGGCCGCCGGCGTGAAGCGCGGCATCACGATGACCGCGTCGATCCCGTACAGGCTGGCGTGACGTGCGACACCCTGCGCGTGGTTGCCGGCGGACACCGTGATCACGCCGCGGCGCCTCTCGTCGGGCGTCAGCAGGGCCATCTTGTTGGCGGCACCGCGCTCCTTGAAGGAGCCGATCGCCTGCAGGTTGTCGAGCTTCAGCGTGATGGACGCACCGGTCGCGCGCGACAGCGACTCCGACACCAGCGTCGGGGTGCGTATGACGCGTCCCTCGATGCGCGCGGCGGCCGCGCGAACGTCCTCGAGACCGATCAAGACGGCCTCGTCGGGCTCCCGCCCTCAACCATACCGTATCGCGAGGATCTCGTAGGTGCGGTCGCCGCCCGGTGCCGGCACCGAGACGTTGTCGCCCTTCTTCTTGCCGATCAGCGACTTTTCGATCTGCGACTACACCGAGAGCAGGCCCGACTTGATGTCAGCCTCGTAGACGCCGACGATCTGGTAGGTGGATTCCTTGTCGGTCTCCTCGTCCACCAGGCTGACCAGCGCGCCGAACTTCACGTGGTCGCCGGACAGGGTCGAGGGCTCGATCACCTCGACCGAGGACATGATCTCTTCGAGCTCCTGTATGCGGCCCTCGACGAAGGACTGGCGCTCCCGTGCGGCGTGATACTCGGCATTCTCGGACAGGTCGCCGTGGCTGCGCGCCTCGGCGATGGCGCGGATGATCGCCGGACGTTCCTCGCTCTTGAGCCTGCGAAGCTCGTCCTCCAGCCGGTGCAGGCCGCGGCCGGTCATCGGAAATTTCTGCAAGGCGCCAGTCCTCGAAATGCCTAAGGGTTGAACAGGCGATCCCTGCGACGCGGCCGCGTCAGCGTCCGGCACCTCGGGTCCGCTCAGAACGATCCACGAAAGTAGGACTGAAGCGGTGCCACTTCAAGCGGGCCTTCCCGCAGCACCGCGATGGCGTGCACCGCCGCCCGCGCCCCGGCCGTGGTGGTGTAGTGGGGGATGCCGTGGATCAGTGCGGAGCGCCGGATGTCGAAGCTGTCCGCGACCGACTGCGCGCCGGAGGCGGTGTTGATCACCATCTGCACCTCGCCGCTGCGTATCGCGTCCACGCAGTGCGGCCGCCCCTGCAGCACCTTGTTGACCACCGAGACGGCGATCCCGGCCTCTCCCAGCCTGAGCGCGGTGCCGCGCGTGGCCAGGATGGAGAACCCCATCTCGGTGAGGCGGCGGGCGAGTGCCGTGAGCATCGGCTTGTCGCGGTCGCGCACCGACAGGAACACGCAGCCGGCCTGCGGCAGCTTCACCCCGGCGCCGAGCTGCGACTTGGCGAACGCGCGCTCGAAGCTGGCGTCGAGCCCCATCACCTCGCCGGTGGAGCGCATCTCGGGACCCAGGATGGTGTCGATCTCGGGGAAGCGCGCGAACGGGAACACCGCCTCCTTGACCGCGACGTGCGGCGAGATCGCACGGTCGTCGAGCCGGAACTCGGCGAGCGCGGCGCCGGCCATCACGCGCGCGCCGATCTTGGCCACCGCGACCCCTGTCGCCTTGGCCACGAACGGCACCGTGCGCGAGGCGCGCGGGTTGACCTCGAGCACGTAGATCTCGTCGTCCTTGATCGCGTACTGCACGTTCATCAGCCCGACGATGCCGAGCTCGCGCGCCATCGCCGCCGTCTGCTCCTTGAGCTCGTCGACGATCGCCGGCGACAGCGAGTACGGCGGCAGCGAGCAGGCGGAATCACCGGAATGGATACCGGCCTCCTCGATATGCTCCATCACGCCGGCGACGTAGACCCTCGCACCGTCGCAGATGCAGTCGACGTCGGTCTCGATCGCATCGCTCAGGTAACGGTCGATCAGCACCGGTCCGGCGGCCACGTCGGCACCCGCGAGCTGCAGGGCGACGCGCATGTAGCGCTGCAGGCTGGCGCGGTCGTAGACGATCTCCATCGCCCGGCCGCCGAGCACGTAGGAGGGACGGATCACCACCGGGTAGCCGACCCTCTCGGCGATCGCCTCCGCCTCCGCGCCGGAGCGGGCGATGCCGTTCTCCGGCTGGCGCAGCCCGAGCTTGCGCAGCATCGCCTGGAAGCGCTCGCGATCCTCGGCGCGGTCGATCGCGTCCGCCGGCGTACCCAGGATCGGGATGCCGGCCGCAGAAAGCGCCTGCGCCAGCTTGAGCGGGGTCTGGCCGCCATACTGCACGATGCAGCCGAGCAGCTCTCCCGCCTCCTGCTCGCGCCGGATCAGCGCGATCACGTCCTCTGCGGTCAGCGGCTCGAAGTAGAGCCGGTCGGAGGTGTCGTAGTCGGTGCTGACGGTCTCGGGGTTGCAGTTCACCATGATGGTCTCGAAGCCGGCCTCGCGCAGCGCGTAGGCGGCGTGGACGCAGCAATAATCGAACTCGATGCCCTGGCCGATCCGGTTCGGCCCGCCGCCGAGGATGACGATCTTGCGCCGCCCGGTCGGCGCACTCTCGCACACGGGGATGCCGAAGCCGCCCTCGTAGGTGGAGTACATGTAGGGTGTCGTCGAGGCGAACTCGCCCGCACAGGTGTCGATGCGCTTGTAGACCGCGCGCACCTCGAGCCGCTCGCGCAGCGCCTCGACGCCCTCCACGCTGGTATCGCCGAGCACGGCGAGTCGGGCGTCGGAGAAGCCCAGCGCCTTGAGCCGGCGCAGCGCCGTCGCCTGCTGCGGCAGACCGTCCCGCTCGACCTCACGCTCGGCGCCCACGATCCGCTCCAGCTCGCGCAGGAACCACGGATCGAAGCGGCAGGCCTCGTGGATCTCCTCGACCGACACGCCCCCGCGCAGCGCCTGTGCGGCCATCAGCAGCCGGTCGGGGCGCGGCGACGACAGTGCCGCCTTGAACGCGTCGCGGCTGCCGTCGCCGGGCGGCTCGACCGGGTCGAGCCCGGCCAGCCCGGTCTCCATCGAGCGCAGCCCCTTCTGAAGCGCCTCGGCGAAGGAGCGGCCGATCGACATCGCCTCGCCCACCGACTTCATCGAGGTGGAGAGCAGCGCCGGGCTGCCCGGGAACTTCTCGAAGGTGAAGCGCGGGATCTTGACCACCACGTAGTCGATGGTCGGCTCGAACGCGGCCGGCGTCGTGCCGGTGATGTCGTTGGCGAGCTCGTCCAGCGTGTAGCCGACCGCGAGCTTGGCGGCGATCTTGGCGATCGGAAAGCCGGTCGCCTTGGAGGCCAGCGCGGAAGAGCGCGAGACGCGCGGGTTCATCTCGATCACCACCATGCGGCCGTCGACCGGGTTGACCCCGAACTGCACGTTGGAGCCGCCGGTATCGACGCCGATCGCGCGCAGGCAGGCGATCGAGGCGTCGCGCATGCGCTGGTATTCCTTGTCGGTCAGCGTCAGCGCGGGCGCGACCGTGACGCTGTCGCCGGTATGCACCCCCATCGGGTCGACGTTCTCGATCGAGCAGACGATGATGCAGTTGTCGCGGCAGTCGCGCACCACCTCCATCTCGTACTCCTTCCACCCGAGCACGCTCTCCTCGATCAGCACCTCGTGCGTCGGCGAGGCCTCGAGACCGGTGCCGACGATGTGCTCGAACTCCTCGCGGTTGTAGGCGATGCCGCCGCCGGTGCCGCCGAGCGTGAAGGAGGGGCGTATCACCGCAGGCAGCTTGACCGCCGCCAGCGCCTCCCTGGCCTCGGCAAGCGAGTGCGCGATCCGGCTCAGCGGGCTCTCGATGCCGATCGCGGTCATCGCGTCGCGAAACTTCAGCCGGTCCTCGGCGCGGTCGATCACCTCCGCCCTGGCACCGATCAGCTCAACGCCGTGCGCCGCCAGGAAGCCGCTCGCGTCCAGCGCCATCGCCGCGTTCAGCGCGGTCTGGCCGCCCATCGTGGGCAGGATCGCGTCCGGGCGCTCGCGCAGGATGATGCGCTCGACGAACTCGGGCGTGATCGGCTCGACGTAGGTCGCATCCGCCAGGCCAGGGTCGGTCATGATCGTCGCCGGGTTGGAGTTCACCAGGATCACCCGGTAGCCCTCCGAGCGCAGCGCCTTGCAGGCCTGGGTGCCCGAATAGTCGAACTCGCAGGCCTGGCCGATCACGATCGGACCCGCGCCGATGATCAGGATGGAGCGGATGTCTGTGCGTTTCGGCATCGTCTGGGACCTCTTGGTGCGGGGCAGGGAAGGCTAGGGCGCTGCCCTGGACCTGACGGGGCCTCAGGCCCCGGACCCCGATTCGTTCATCAGGGCGACGAAGCGCTCGAACAGGTGGACGCTGTCCGACGGGCCGGGACCGGCCTCGGGATGGTACTGCACGCTGAAGGCGGGCAGGCGGTCGCTGGCGATGCCCTCGTTGCTGCCGTCGAACAGGCTGACATGGGTCACCCGCACGCCCTCCGGCAGGCTCGCATCGTCCACCGCGAAGCCGTGATTCTGGCTGGTGATCTCCACCCGTCCGGTGGCGAGATCGCGCACCGGCTGGTTGGCGCCGCGATGGCCCTGGTCGAGCTTGTAGGTGCGCGCGCCGAGTGCCAGCGCCAGTAGCTGATGGCCCAGGCAGATCCCGAACACCGGCTTGCCGGCATCGAGCACGCCTCGTATCGCCGGCACCGCGTAGGCCGCGGTCGCCTGCGGGTCGCCCGGGCCGTTGGAGAGGAACACCCCGTCCGGGTCGTGGGAGAGGATCTCTGGAGCGGTGGCGGTCGCGGGCACCACCGTCACCTCGCAGCCGGCGCTGACCAGGCAGCGCAGGATGTTGCGCTTGGCGCCGTAATCGACCGCCACCACCCGCCGGCGTGCGGCGACCGGTGCGGCCGAGCCGCCCCAGCGCCAGATCCCCTCGCGCCACGCGTAGCTCTGCGTGCACGACACCTCGCGGGCGAGATCCATCCCCTCCAGCCCGGGCCAGTCCCTCGCCCGGGCTGGAG
>CAXTOE010000093.1:0-9241 GCA_964245685.1 uncultured Acetobacteraceae bacterium
ACGCCGTAGAGGATCGGCGGCATGCGGTGCAGCGTCACGAACACGAACGGCGAGCCGGAGATGAAGGTGAACAGCGTCGCCTGGGCGCTGCCGGCAATCAGGATCGGCACGATGAACCGGCGGTCGCCGATCAGCCTGGCGTAGCTGGCCGCGATCCGCAGCGGCCCGCTGCGCACCCGTGCGGCGGCCGGCAGCGTCTCGGGCAGCAGCCGCAGCGTCATGACCGCGGCGAGGGCGGCGATGACGATCAGCACGACGAAGATCAGCCGCCACGAGGCGAACTGCGCCAGCACGCCGCCGCAGGCGGGTGCCAGGATCGGCGAGACGCTCAGCGCCAGCATGGCGAGCGAGAGCAGTCGGGCGGCGTCGGGCCCGGTATGCTGGTCGCGTATCACCGCCATCGGGATCACGGCGGTCGCGGCGGCGCCGAGTCCCTGGAGGAAGCGGGCGGCGATCAGCGCGTCGATCGTGGGTGCCAGCGCCGCCGCCGCCGAGGCCAGGGCGAACAGCGCGAGGCCGAGCAGGATCGGCCGACGGCGACCGATCGCGTCGGACAGCGGTCCGTAGAACACCTGCCCGATCGCCAGCGACAGGAAGTAGCCGGTCATGCTGAGCTGCACCTGGCCGGGAGAGGCGTGCAGGTCGCGCGCGATCGCCGCGAAGCTCGGGATGTAGAGATCGATCGCGAACGCGCCGACCGCGATCAGCAGCCCGAGTACTGCGGCGCGACGCGGCAGCGAACCGTAGGCCGGCACGACGGTGGCGCTCAACGCGCGGCCTGCGGATGCCGCTCGAGGCTGGCCTCGGCACGGCCAGGATACAGGCCGATCAGGCTGGCGAGCACGCCGTTGGTCCAGCCGAAGCCCACCTGCAGCGGATACTCGCCGCCCGATCCGCCGGCGCCACCCGCCTGCACGTCGCGATCCGGCGTTTTGACGTCGTATTTCTCGAGCAGCGCGCCGGAGCTCGCGTAGGCCGCGACCTCGCGCTCGATCCAGCGCGCCGCGATGGTGCGGGCCAGCTCGTCCTGGCCGTAGCCGCGCAGGCCGATGACGGCCATCCACTGCATCGGCGCCCAGCCGTTGGGGCTGTCCCACTGCTGCCCGGTCTGCGGCGCGCGGTCGAGCGCACTGGTGGCCATGCCGCCCGGGCCGAGCAGGCGGGTGCGGATCGTCGTGGCGACGATCCTGGCCTGTTCGTCGCTGGCGAGGTGGAAGAACAAGGGCACCACCGTCGCCGCCGACAGGGACCGCGCCCGCTTGCGCTCGGTCCACACGTAGTCGGTGAAGGCGCCGAGCTCGGGCGCCCACATCAGCCGACGGATCGCATCACCCCGCCGCAGCGCCCGCGCCCGGTAGCGCGCCGCCTCCGCGGCGTCGCCGCGCAGCCCGTAGGCCAGCGACAGCGTCTGCTCCATGTGCGCGAGCAGGCTGTTCAGGTCGACCGGCAGCAGCCGGGTGGTGCGGATCGTGTTGAGGTGGGTGCCGTCGGCGAGCCAGCGCGAGCTGAAATCCCATCCGGTCTCGCCGCCCGCGCGCAGGTCGCGGTAGAGCTCCGCCGGCGGCCGAGTGCTGGAGGCCGCGGTCGCGACGTCCTCGCGGTAGGACTCGTCGCGCGGGCCGTCGCGGTCGTCCCAGTAGCGGTTGAGCAGCGTGCCGTCGTCGAGCCGCACCACGTGGCGCGTGGCCTGACCCGGAGCCAGGCCGGCGGCGCCGTCCATCCAGTACCCGTACTCGCGGCGCAGCTCCGGCAGGTAGGTGAGGTAGGCCTGCCTGCCGTCGTGCGACGCGATCAGGTCGATCATGCAGGCGAAGAAGGGCGGCTCGGAGCGGCTCAGGTAGTAGCTGCGGTTGCCGTTGGGCACGTGGCCGTAACGGTTGATCAGCGAGGCCATGTTGCGCACCATGTCGCGCGCGAGCGCGGCACGGCCGTCATGCTCGAGGCCGAGCATCGTGAAGTAGCTGTCCCAGTAATAGATCTCGCTGAACCTGCCGCCCGGGACGATGTACGGGTAGGGCAGCGGCAGCAGCGAGGAGAAGTCGCGACCCTCGTCGGGCTCGCGACGCAGCACGTCCCACATGTCCGAGATGTAGTCCCGCACCCCCTGCTCCGGCGTGAGGCGGTACGGTATCGCCTTGCGCGCGGCGATCTGGAAATGGCGGTCCACGAACCGGCGCAGGTCGAAACCGGGCCGGTCGCGGACGCGCAGGTAGGCGCTAAGGATCGCGGCGGGCGCCTCGTCCGGCACCGCGTCGGCGAAGCTCTTGGAGTCCGCGAACACGCCCTCGGTCTCCACCGCGGCATAGAGCGGGCCGAGCGACACCGACGGCGGCTGCGGATCGGAGAGTGCCGGCGCAGCGGCGCCTGCGGGCGAGGACGGCTGCAGGATCACGGCCAGCAGGGTGACGGTCAGCAGGGTAGCGGTGAACAGGCGGGCGAGGGGGCGCCGCACGTCGATCCCCGGAGGCACCCTCAGCGATAGGAGCTTCGCACGGCGGTCGGCTCGGCACGCCGCGGCGATGCCGGCAGGCCGAGCAGCTCCGCCACCTTCGCCGCGAGCTGCTCGCGCTGGAACGGCTTGCTGATCAGCTGCACCCCGTCATCCAGACGGCCGTGATGGACGATCGAGTTCTCGGTGTAGCCGGACATGAACAGGATCTTCACCTCCGGACGCAGCGCCGTGATGCGCTCGGCGATCTCGCGCCCGCGCAGCTTGCCGGGCAGCACGACGTCGCTGAGCAGCATGTCGATCTCCGAGGCGTGGGCATCGAACACGGCCATCGCCTCCTGGCCGTCGGCGGCCTCGAACACCTGGTAGCCGTAATCGCGCAGGATCGCGACCGTGATCTCGCGCACGGCAGGCTCGTCCTCGACCACCAGCAGCGTCGCCTCGGCGCGAGCGAGCTCGATCGGTGCGCTGCTGCGCCCGGGAGGCGCCACCGCGGCGCCGATCGCGCGCGGCAGGTACAGCTTGACCGAGGTCCCATGGTCGGGCTCGGAGTAGATCTTCACGTGGCCCTTCGACTGCTTGATGAAGCCGAACACCATCGCCAGGCCCAGGCCGGTGCCCTGGCCGTCGGGCTTGGTGGTGAAGAACGGCTCGAACACGCGCGCCGCCACCTCGGGGGTCATGCCGTGGCCGGTGTCCGACACCGCGAGCATGACGTAGTCGCCGGCGATCACCTCGGCGTGCGCGCGGGCATAGACCGGGTCGAGCACCTTGTTGGCCAGCTCCAGGGTCAGCCGGCCCCCCTCGGGCATGGCGTCGCGCGCGTTCAGGGCCAGGTTCAGCAGCGCGTTCTCGAGCTGGGCCGCGTCCGCCATGGCGGCCCACAGGCCGGCGCTGCCGACGAAGCGCACCTCGATGCGCTCGCCCAGCGTGCGGGCGAGCAGCGGCACCAGCTCCGGCACGGTGCGCGACAGGTCGATCGGCGCCGGCGCCAGCGGCTGCCTGCGGGCGAAGGCGAGCAGCTGCGCGGTCAGGCTGGCGCCGCGCTGCGACGCCCACACCGCGCGTCCGATCCGGGCCTGCAGCGCGTGGTCGTCGGGGAGCTTGCGCTGCACGGTCTCCAGGTTGCCCAGGATCACGGTCAGCAGGTTGTTGAAGTCGTGCGCGATGCCGCCGGTGAGCTGGCCGATCGCCTGCATCTTCTGGGCTTCCCGCAGCACCGCCTCGGCCTGCATCCGCTTGGTCATGTCCGAGACGGTCAGCACGAAGCCTTCGCCCGGCATCGGCGTGCGGCGTAGCTCCAGATGGTGGCCGTCGCTGCGGGTCCGCTCGTAGGTCACCGCCTCGCCCCTGGACTGTGTGCCTCCGGCGCGTATCTGCGCCTCGCTCTCCAGCACGATCTCGTCGGCACCGCCCCCGGCGCAGTGCGCGACCAGCGAGGCGTAGGCGATGCCGAATGCCACCAGGCGATCGGGAAGCCTGAGCAGCACCTGGAAGCACTCGTTCCAGTTCGTCAGCAGGCCGTCGGCGTCGAACACCGCGACACCCTGGCTCAGGCTGTCCAGCGAGGCGCGCAGACGCAGTGCCAGGGTGCGCTGCTCCTCCTCGGTGAGCCGCGACCTGACCCAGGCCGCGTTGAGGGTGCGGGCGGACCAGGCCAGGGCGAGCAGGGCGACGGCGGCGCCCGCGAGCGCCGAGGCGCTCAGCCACCAGCCGCGACGCGCGGCGGAGGCCAGGCGCCGCTCGAGCAGACGCTGCTCCTCGGCGGTCATGTCCTTCAGGATGGCCTGCGCCTGCAGCATCTCGGTATGGCCGACGCCGGTCCTGATCAGCGCGAGCGCCGGCTCGAACCCGGACGCCTGGCGCACCCGCCGCACCTCGCCCATGAAGTCGAGCCGCTGCTGCAGCAGCGGCGCCAGGGCACGCAGGCGGGACTGCTGCACGGGATTGTCGGCGGTCAGGTGGCGCAGATCCTCCTGCTCGAGGACGATGTCGCCGGACGCCTGGGTATAGGGATCGAGGTAGCGCGCGTCGCCGGTCATGACGTAGCCGCGCTGCCCGGACTCCGCGTCGCGCAGGCTGATCTCCAGGTTCTTGATCGATGCCAGCACCTCGTAGGTGTGCCGCACCCAGCCTTCCTCGCTCCGCACCGCGGCCAGCCGGTCCCAGGTCAGGCCACAGACCAGCAGCAGCACGGCCGCCCAGGACACCAGGGCGATCCGGTTTGCCCGCGCGATGCCGTGACTGCGCAACTGGTGACGAGCACCCATGGAAGATCCCGCGTCCGAGACGACCCAGAGAGGTCGTTTTGATATAAGAACTATTTGGCCGACCTTATCAGCTTTTCTCGAGCATCAGGCGCGCCGATGTCGCCAACCGGTCCACCCGGTCGTTATTCTCGTCTCCGGAATGACCTCGCACCCACTGCCACGACACCTGGTGGCGCTTCGCCGCCTCGAGCACGCGACGCCACAGATCCATGTTGGCCACCGGATCGCCCGACGCGTTGCGCCAGTTGCGCCGCACCCAGCCGGTGGACCAGCGGGTGACGCCGTTGCGGACGTACTCGCTGTCGGTGTGCAGCACCACGCTGCACGGGCGCGACAGCGCTTCCAGCGCCTCTGCGGCCGCCGTCAGCTCCATGCGGTTGTTGGTGGTCTGCGCCGCGCCGCCGCTGAGCTCGCGCTCCGCGTCGCCGAAGCGCAGCAGCGCCGCCCAGCCGCCCGGCCCCGGGTTGGGCTTGCAGCCGCCGTCGGTCCAGACCTCGACCCGCCGGAGTGCGGCTTCAGACTCCATAGGCAGACGCATCCTCCGCCGCGAGATGGAAGCGCAGGCGGTGCAGGTAGTCGAGCGGGTGCTTCGGCGTCACCAGCGCGCCGGGCGGCGGGTTCAGCCAGTCGTACAGACGGGTCAGCAGGAAGCGGATCGCGGCACCCGCGGCCAGCACCGGGATCGCCGCCCGCTCTGCCGGCTCCAGGCGCCGCACGCTCTCGTAGCCGCGGACCAGCAGCGACGCGCGAGCCATGTCGAGACGCGCCGCCGCGGCGTCGGGGTCCGGCTCGAAGCACCAGGCGTTGAGGCACACCGCAAGGTCGTAGGCGAGCAGGTCGGTGCAGGCGAAGTAGAAATCGATCACGCCGGAGAGCCGCCGGCCGAGGAAGAACACGTTGTCCGGGAACAGGTCCGCGTGGATCTGCCCGCGCGGCAGCGCCGGACGGCCGCCCTCCCCCGGCCACGCCGGCAGGATGCGTCCCAGCGCCGCGTCCAGCTCGGCCACCAGCCCGGCCTGCACCGCATCGCCGCCGTCGCGGCTGCGCTGCAGCAGCGCCGGCCAGGCCTGCGGCCCGAGCGCGTTGACGCGTGCCGTCGGGTAGTCCAGCCCGGCCAGATGCAGACGCGCCAGCGTCTCGCCGAGCTGCAGGCAGTGCTCCGGACGCACCCGGCGCGGCCACACCCCGGGCAGGAAGCTGGTGATCGCCGCCGGCCGTCCGGCCAGCTCGCGCAGCGCCTCACCGTCGCGTCCCGCCACCGGCAGCGGGCAGGAGATGCCGCACGCCGCGAGGTGGCGCATCAGCCCCAGGAACCAGGGCAGCTCGCGCCGGTCCACCCGCTTCTCGTACAGCGTGAGGATGAAGTCGCCGGCGCCGGTGCGCAGCGAGAAGTTGCTGTTCTCGACTCCCTCCGCGATGCCGCGGAAGGCGATCAGCTCGCCGATCTCGTACTCCCGGAGAAAGCCGCTCAGCGCCTCGTCGGTGACGTCGGTGTAGACCGCCATGTCCCGGACGGCATCAGCCCAGAGGTGCCGGCAGCTTGAAGATCACGTCCTCCTGCTTGACCGTGCGCTCCTCGATCTCGAGCGCAAAGCGGGCGGAGAGCGCATGGACCATCTCCTGCACCAGCGCCTCCGGCGCCGAGGCGCCGGCAGTGATGCCCAGCGTGCGCACGCCGTCCAGCACCGACCAGTCGAGGTCGCGCAGCGTCGGCACCAGCAGCGCGCGCGGCGTGCCGGAGCGCTCGGCCACCTCGCGCAGGCGCTGCGAGTTCGACGAGTTCGGGCTGCCGATGACGATCACCAGGTCGCAGCCGGGCGCGATCGCCTTCACCGCCTCCTGCCGATTGGTGGTGGCGTAGCAGATGTCCTCGCGCTTCGGCCCCTCCAGCAGCGGGAAGCGGGCGCGCAGCACCGAGACGATCTCGGCGGTGTCGTCGACCGACAGGGTGGTCTGGGTGATGAAGGCGAGGCGCGTGGGATCGGCCGGCTGCACCCGCCGCGCCTCCTCCGCGTCCTGCACCAGGGTCACCGCACCCGGCGGCAGCTGGCCCATGGTGCCGACCACCTCGGGATGTCCTGCGTGGCCGATCATCAGGATGTGCCGGCTGTCCGGACCGCCCTCCGCGTAGTGCCGCTCGGCCTCGCGGTGCACCTTGCTGACCAGCGGACAGGTCGCGTCGAGGTAGAGCAGGTTGCGCCGCTGCGCCTCGGCCGGAACCGCCTTCGGCACGCCGTGCGCCGAGAACACCACCTGCCCGTCCGCTGGCACCTCGTCGAGCTCCTCGACGAAGATCGCGCCCTGCGCCTCGAGCTGCTCCACCACCGTGCGGTTATGGACGATCTCGTGACGCACGTAGACCGGGGCGCCATAGCGACGCAGCGCCTCCTCGACCACCCGGATCGCGCGGTCGACGCCGGCGCAGAAGCCGCGCGGCCCGGCCAGCAGCACGCGCATCGGCCGCCTATCCCGGCCCTCGTCCGACGCCCCGGACGCGGCCTGCTCGCCATCCGCGCGGCCGGCGGCGATCGGCAAATCGAGGATCTGATCCGGCATGGTGTTTCCCAAACGTGCGGCGGGCAGTATATGGCCCCCGCATGAAGATTGCGACCCTGGGGACCCGCGTCGGGCGCGCCGGGGCGCCTGCGAACCCTCCGGTCCCGCCCGCGGGACGCTGCCGCCCGGCAGCGACGGCCGAAAGTCGAGCATGAACCTGTCCGCCTCCGCCTTTGCCCGCGCCCTGCCGCTCCTCGTCGGGACGGCCCTGCTGTTCGGCTGCGGGCCGGACAATCCCAACGCCTTCGCGCCGGCGTGCGTGCCGGTCGGCATCCTGGCCGAGGGTGCCGATCTCACCAGCTACGCCGGACCCTCGCACGACCTCTCGACGCTGGTCACCCAGGCCTCGCTGATCGGCGTCAACGGCAGCTGCAGCAACGCCCAGCAGGGCCATGCCCTGCATACCGAGGCGAGCGTCGTCATCTCGGTGCTGCGCGGCCCGGCGGCGCGCGGGCGCGACGTCACCGTGCCGTACTTCGTCGCCCTGCTGCACGGCACCAGCATCGTCAGCAAGACCGACCGCAGCATCGAGGCGCACTTCCCGCCCAACGTCGACCGGCTGGCCCTGCGCAGCGATCCGCTGGTGCTGGACCTGCCGATCTCGCGCCGGATGAACAGCGACAGCTACCGACTCGAGTTCGGCCTGCAGCTCACGCCCGAGCAGCTTGCGTACAACCGCGAGCATTTGCCACGTTAGCGCGTCGTCGGGTCGTGCGGCGCAGCTCCGCCTGGCCGATCGAGCCGGCGACGCTCCAGCCTCTCCCCTCCCCGATCAGCCCCCCTTAATCAGCCCTGGGAACCCGAAGGACTTCCGACATGGCAGACATCCGCTACACCAAGGAACACGAATGGGTCCGGCTCGAGGCCGACGGCACCGCCACCGTCGGCATCACCGATCACGCCCAGGAGGCCCTGGGCGACGTGGTGTTCGTCGAGCTGCCGAAGCCGGAGCGCGAACTGGCGGAGGGAGAGAGCTGCGCCGTGGTCGAGAGCGTCAAGGCGGCCTCGGACATCTATGCCCCGTTCGCCGGCACGGTGCTGGAGGTCAACGAGCTGCTGGCCGACGACTCCAGCTTGGTGAACCGGGATGCCGAGGGCGAAGCCTGGTTCTTCCGGATGGAGCCGTCGGATCCGGACGCGTTCCACGCGCTGATGGACGGGTCCGACTACGAGGCGTTCCTGGAGACGCTCTAGCGCCTGGCACCCGGGCTCCCGATCACCGGGTCCGGAACGCCTTGACCGCGGCCAGCGTCTTCTCGACGTGGCCGTCCGGGTTCATCGCGCTGTAGCTCTCCAGCACCCTGCCGTCCGGCGCGATCACGTAGGAGGTGCGGCTGGCGTAGGCGTGCAGCAGCGGAATGCGCGCGTCGTACTGCCTGGCGATCGAGCCGTCGCTGTCGGCCGCGACCGGGAACTTGCCCTGGCACTCGCTGACCGAGAAGCGGTCCAGGGTCGCGATCTTGTCCTCGGACACGCCGATGACGCTGGCGCCGGCGGAGGTGAAGTCGGGCATGGCGGCGGCGAAGTCGTGCGCCTCGATGGTGCAGCCCTTGGTGAAGGCGGCGGGATAGAAAAACACCACCACCGGCCCGCGCTTCAGCGCATCGGCCAGCGAGAAGCGGAACTGGCTGCCGTTCAGGGCCGCCTCGGCGGCGAAGTCCGGCGCGTGCGCGCCCACCGGCAGGGCCGCCGAGGCGGCACCCGGCAGGGCGGCGGTGCCGGTCGCGAGCCCGATCAGGACGCCCAGGACGAGGCCGCGAGCGCGTGCCTTCATGAGCGTGAGTCCGGCGACACCACCATGCATTCGTTGCGTCCGTGACTGAGGCGTCGGCAGGCCTGCACGGCGTCGAGGCGCGACAGCCCGGTCAGGCGGGCGCGATAGACCCGCGCACTCCCCCTGCCGGCGCGTATGCCGGCGATCTCCGTGCGGGCGTCGGGCAGCAGCGCGCGGACCCTGGACTTGGCG
>CAXTOE010000094.1:0-2861 GCA_964245685.1 uncultured Acetobacteraceae bacterium
ATCGAGATGGTGCCGCAGAACGCCTGGCGCACCCGGTCGGCGGAACTGCTGCGGGAGGCGGCGCTGCACGCGCTGAAGCCCGACCTGGTGCACGTCGCGAGCCTGTTCGAGGGTTTCGACGACGACAGCGTCAGCTCCATCGGAGCACTCGGGCTCGACGTGCCCACGGCGGTCACGCTCTACGACATGATCCCGCTGCTGCAGCCGGATGCCTACCTGGGCAGCCTGCAGCTGCGTCGCTGGTACTACCGCAAGGCGCGATACGCGCGTCGCGCCGACCTGCTGCTCGCGATCTCGGCCTCCTCCGCCTCGGAGGGAGCCGCGACGCTGTGCCTGCCGCCCGAGCGGATCGCGACGGTCGGCACCGGCGTGGATGAGAGATTCCGGCCGGTCGCGGTGCAGGAAGCGGAAGCCGTCCAGTTGCGCCGGCGCTACCGGCTGGAGCGGCCGTTCGTGCTGTACGCGGGCGCGGCAGACCCGAGGAAGAACCTGCACGGCCTGATGGCCGCGTTCGCCAGGCTGCCGCCCCCGGTCCGCGCCGGGCATCGCTTGGCGTTCGCGGGCAAGCTGACGCCCGACGACGTGGCGCGCATCGAGGGCCAGGCGGCGACGGCCGGCCTCGCCGCCGACGAGCTGGTGCTGCTCGGCTTCATCCCCGACGACGACTTGATCCGGCTCTACGCCCTCTGCGAGGTCCTGGTGTTCCCGTCCTTCCACGAGGGCTTCGGTCTGCCGGCGGCGGAGGCGATGGCGTGCGGCGCGGCGGTGATCGGCTCCGATTGCACCAGCATCCCGGAGGTAATCGGCCGCGGCGACGCGCTGTTCGATCCTGCGGATCCCGCCAGCATCGCCGAGCGCCTCGGCCGCGTGTTGACCGAGCGCGCGTTCCGCGACGCGCTGCGCCGGCACGGCCCGGTGCAGGCCGCCCGCTTCGATTGGCGCGACGTCGCCGAGCGCGCCCTCTCCGCCTTCGAGCGGCTGCATCGCCAGCGGCAGGCCGCCGCTGCGGTGGTGCAGCGAGCGCCGTCCATGCCACGCGTCGCCGTGGTCTCGCAGCCCGCGAGGGGAGCGGAGGGCATCGCCGGCTACGCAGCGCGGCTGCTGCCGCGGCTCGCCTCGGTCTGCGAGGTCACCGGGATCACCGTCGGTTCCGGTGCCGGCGAGAGCTGGCTTGCCGCGACGGTGCCGGTGCGGACGCTGGGCTGGCTGCGCGAGCATGCCGATCGCTTCGACCACATCCTCTACGAGCTGGCCGAGGCGACCGCGACGCCTGAGCTGCTGGAGACGATGCGCGCGTACCCCGGTTGCGTCCTGCTGCACGACGACACGCTGTCCGCCGTGCTGGGACGGATGAGCCGGGCGGATGCCGACTGGCTGCTGTACGCGGCGCATGGCTGGCACGCCGCCCTGTTCGCCGTCCGCGAGGGGCTGCAGGCGGCCATGCACCGCTTCGACTGCCTGCTGCCGTTCCTGGTCGAGGCGGAATGCGTGATCGTGCACGCGCACGCCCTCGCCGAGCAGGTGCGCGAGCGGCTCGGCCCGGGCGGCCTCGATGTGCTCTGCATCCCGCCGCCGGCGGCGCTCGATCCGCCTCCCGACCGGCTTCGTCGCCTGCAGCCTGGTGCTCGACGATCCGGGAACGGCGCGGCACGTGCTCGATGGCTGGCTGTCGAGGGCGCGTGCCGGCGAGACCGACACGCTGCTGTTCCTCTGCGAGGGTGCCGCCGCGGATGTCGCGGCGACGGTGACGCAGGACGTCGCCCGGTTCGGCGTGGACCGGATTCGGTGCATCGGTGAGCCTGCCGCGAGCCGCGATGCGCTGGCCGCAGGCGACCTGGTGGTGCAGCCGGGTCGTCTACCGGGAGCGGATGCGGCGACGCTGCTGCCCGACCTGCTGCGCTCCGGAGCGCGCGTGCTCGCGGGCGACGCGGCCTCGTGGCGCGGCTTGCCGGCCGGCGCGATCACGGTCCTGCCGCCGGAGCCGGATGCGGCGGCGATCGCCGAGGCGTTCGACCGCACCCGCGCGGACACACGTCGCCTCGGCGGCGAGCACGGCCAAGTCGCGCCGGAGGCGACGGAGCAGCAGCTCCGTGCCGCTATCGCCGCGATCGCGGCCGATCCCAGCCGCGCGGCGTCACGTGCCCTGCGACGAGCGCTGCCGGATCTGGAACCCTCGCACACGCCCGAGGATCTGGCGGCGTCGCGAGCATTCGCCGATGCCAACCGCCATCCGGCCGGGCCGCCATGCCTGTTCATCGATGTCTCGGTGCTGTCGATACGTGACGCGGGCAGCGGCATCCAGCGCGTCTGCCGCAGCATCATGGCAGAACTGGTGACTCGGCCGCCGCCGGGATATCGAGTGGAGCCGATACGCTGGATCGACGGCGGATATGTCTTTGCGCGACGCTACGTGCACGGCCTGTTCGGTCTCGGCGGAACGGCACCTCCGGACGAGCCGGTCTGGGCTGCCGCCGGAGACGTCTATGTCGGCATCGACCTGATCATGGAAACGATTTCGGACGCCCGAGGCTGGTTCGAGGCGCAGCGCCTGCGCGGCCTGCGCACGGTGTTCGTCCTCTACGACCTGCTGCCGGCGCGTCGTCCCGACATGTTCCCGCCGGTCATACCCCCGATCTACCGCAACTGGATCGACCATGTCGTGGAGCTGGCGGACGGCGTGCTCAGCATCTCGCGCTCCGTCATGCGGGAGCTGGTCGGCTGGCTGCGCGAGCATCCGCCGCAGCGGACGCGGCCGCTCCGGCTCGGCTGGTTCCATCTCGGCGGCGACCTGGACGCGGAATCCCTCGCGGTGGAGGAAGCGCGTCATGAGGGTGCGCTGGTCCTCGTCGTCGTCGATCACG
>CAXTOE010000094.1:2871-7778 GCA_964245685.1 uncultured Acetobacteraceae bacterium
ACGCGGCCGCCGTCGATACGGCCGACGCAGCGTCGGCGCATCGGCTGCCGCGCGAGTTCCGCCGGCGTGACAGCTTCCTCAGCGTCGGCACGCTGGAGCCGCGCAAGGGCTACCGCCAGGCGCTCGCCGCCTTCGAGGCGCTGTGGGCGTCCGGGGTGGACGTCAACTACGCCATCCTCGGCAATCGCGGCTGGCTCGACGACGCCTTCTTCCGCCAGCTCGAGGCGCATCCCGAGTTCGGTCGGCGGCTGTTCTGGTTCCACGGCGTGAGCGACGAGACGCTGTTGGAGATCTACCGTCAGGCGACGGCCTTCCTGGCGGTGTCGGAGGCGGAGGGTTTCGGCCTGCCGCTGGTCGAGGCGGCGAAGTTCGGGCTGCCGATCATCGCCCGCGACATCCCGGTGTTCCGCGAGGTCACCGCGGGACAGGCGAGCTTCTTCGACACCCTGTCGGGTGCGGAGCTGGCCGAGTATCTGCGGGCGTGGTTGCCGCGTCACGCCGCCTACGAGGTGCCGGGATCGGCGATGATGCCGCCCTATACCTGGCGGGCCAGCGCGCAGCGGCTGAGCGACGTCGTCCTCGACGGGCAGTGGAGCCTGACCTGGACGCCCGGCGCGGAAGTCGCGGCAGAGCCCGTGGACGCGGAGATGATGCGCGACAGCGGAACCTGAGACATCTTGCCGTGACGCCGCCGAGCAGCGGCGCCCACATCCGAGGGAAGACCTTGTTCAGAGCGATATGGCGACACCTTCTCGCCGAATCCATCGCACGTTCCATCGAGGCGCGAACCGCGGCCTCGGTGGATGCGAGGATCGACGCCGCCGTGCGGCGCGTCGAGTCGCGCCTGACCGACAGCCAGACCGACGCGGTCGACCGCGCCTCGGCCAGCGCGCGTGTTCAAGCCGAGCGGATCCAGGTCGAGCTGGCCGAGGCGGTGGAGCGGCTGCGCACGGAGATACGCGCGGTGGGCGAGCGAATCGTCTCGCCTCAGGCGGACGAGATCGCCGAACGGGTGATCGGGCAGATCGAACGCGCACGGCCCTGGACCAGGAGCGTGTTCGTGCCGAGGATCGAGCGGCCTCGGGCGTCGTCCGCGTCCTTCATGACCTACTCGACCTGCTCGGCAGCGGACTTCGAGACCGCCGACTTCGCCCGGCTCTGCGCCCAGCTGGCGAGGCCGGTGCACTACCACCGCAAGCTCTGGGAATGGGTGTTCATCACGCACCGGCTTCGCCGCCACGGTCTCGCGGCGGCGGGAAAGCGCGGGCTCGGCTTCGGGGTCGGCACCGAGCCGCTGCCGTCACGGTTCGCCAAGGATGGAGCAGAAATCCTGGCGACCGATGCGCCGCCGGCGATCGCCATCGAGGCGGGTTGGGACAAGCTGAACGAGTTCGCGGCGACGTTGGAGAGCATTCGGGTGCCCTCCATCATCGACAGCGAGAGCTTCGTGCGCCTCGTGCGACACGCCAGCTGCGACATGAACGCCATCGGCGACGATTTCACCGGCTTCGATTTCTGCTGGTCGTCGTGCTGCCTGGAGCATCTCGGCAGTCTGGAGGCGGGCATCGAATTCGTCGTCAACAGCGTGGAGAAGACGCTCAGGATCGGCGGCGTCGCCTGCCACACCACCGAGTTCAATCTCAGCTCCGACCACGACACCATCAGCGAAGGCCCGACCGTGATCTATCGCAGGCAGGACATCGAGCGTCTCATCGGGCGGCTGAGGGATCGTGGCCATTGGGTCGAAGACCTCAGGGTGGCACCGGACAGCCATCCGCTCGATTTCTTCGTCGACGTGCCGCCGTACAGCCAGGACCCGCATCTGAAGCTGAGCCTGATGGGTTTCACCTCGACCTCGGTCGGGATCGTCGTGCGGCGTGGACGCTGAGCCGACGATGGGCGACGGCACGTCCCGGCACGAGCACAACCTGGAACGGCGATGACGCCGGAACGTGCGGCGTTCGAGGCCGCGCTGAACGCGATCGGCGACGGGACGCCGGACTCGGTCCAGTATCAGGCCCTTTCCGGCATCGCGCTGACGCACGAGCTGGCACCGCGGCTCCTGACGCTCGATCCGTTCTCCGCCGACTACAAATCGGCGGTGCTGCGTATCTACCGCGACCTGCGCGGCAGCGACCGGGCCTACCTGCCGGAGCAGGACGAGAAGTCCGGCATGGCGCTGCCGCAGGACCTCGTTCGCGGCGTATCGCCATGGTTCTTTCGCGACACCGCCCTCGTGTCCGAATTCCTGCTGTCTTGGGGGCAGATCATGCGTGCCCTCGCGCTGCCGCCCGGCAGCGACGCGAAGATACTGGAGTACGGCACGGGAAGCGGCCAGCTGCTGTTGTTCCTGGCACGGCTGGGCCTGCAGACCAGCGCGGTCGACATCGATGCCGCGTCGCTCGAACTGGTGCGGGCGCAGGCCGAGGCGATGCAGCTCGATGTCCGCACCGAGCAGGGCGTCTTCGGCGAAGGCTTTGAGGGAGAAAGCTTCGACCGCATCATCTTTTTCGAGGCGTTCCACCATGCGATCGACTTCACCGCGCTGCTGCGCCGGCTTCGCCAGCGGTTGCGTCCGGGCGGCCTGCTGGTTCTCTGCGGCGAGCCGGTGGTGGGAGCCTGCATGCCCGCGGTTCCCTATCCGTGGGGCCCGCGCCTGGACGGCTTGTCGGTGTTCTGCATCCGCCGCTACGGCTGGATGGAGCTGGGCTTCACCGAGCCGTTCCTGATCGAGGCCTTGCACCGGCACGGCTGGCTGGTCGAGGTGCGGACGATCCCCGATTGCGGACGCGCCACCACCTACGTCGGCAGGCCGTACGTCGGCGTCACGATCGAGGTCGGCAAGCAGATCGGCCTGGGGCGGCACGACGCCGGTTGGCACGATGTCGAGGGCAGCCACCGCTGGACACGCGGCGACACCATGGCGACGTTTCCGCTGCCTGACCTGGACGGCCCCTCGCGAGCTACGATCCGGCTCAGCAACGTCTTTCCTTTCGACGTCGCGATGGAACTCTACGACGGCGAGACGTTCGTCCGCTCCGCCGTCGTGCCGGGCGGCAGCATCGACGTCGAGATCGTCCTCGCTCCATGCGTCCACTCGTTCTTCGCGATCAGGGCCGCGGGATCCCGCCCGGACGAGGTGTGGCCGGGTTCGGGGGACAGGCGCTGCCTCGGCGTGTCCGTGAGCGGCATCAGGGTCGATCCGGCCTGACCCTCTGCCGATCAAACCGAGGGAACCCGTCATGCAGGTGAGGCCGCGCGTCCTGGGCGCGATCATTCCTCCCTTCCTCTACCTGATGCTTTCCCTGCACTTCTTCGGCACGACGCGCGGCTACGCCACCAGCGTGTTCGGCTATGGCGGCGATGATTTCACCTTCGTCTGGTGCCTGCAGTGGTGGCCCTGGGCGATCGCGCACGGGATCGATCCGCTGGTGAGCCGCGTTGTCTGGTACCCGCGCGGGATCGACATGACCTGGGTCACGTCGGTTCCCGCACTCTCCCTGATCGGCCTGCCGCTCACGCTGGCGGCCGGCGCGATCGTCACGTTCAACAGCTTCTGCCTGCTCGCGCCGGCGCTGTCGGCGTGGTCCGCCTTCCTGCTCGCGCGTCACGTCACGCGCGATCCTCCGGCCGCCTTCGTCGCCGGCTACCTGTACGGGTTCTCGGCCTACGAGCTCGGCCACCTGCTGGGTCACCTGAACCTCTCGATGATCTGCGTCGTGCCGTTGCTGCTGCTGATCTGCCTGAAGCGTATGGCAGGAGAGATCGCGCGCGGGTCCGGCGTCGCGCTGCTGACGGCGGCCTTGCTGGTGCAGTTCGGCATCTCGCTCGAGATCTTCGCGAGCGCTTGCGTCTTCGGCGTCGCCGGCTGGATGGTCGCGTTCCCGCTCGCCTCGCGCGCTCAGCGTGCGCGGTTGCGCGGACTGGCTCTGGACTGCACCGCGGCCATCGCGATCGTGACGGTGCTCGTCTCTCCGTTCCTGTTCTTCCTGCTCAGCGGCATGCGCAACCTGCCGACGGTTCTGAACCTGCCGATCGTCTACTCGGCCGAGCCGCTGAACTTCCTCGTGCCGACGGCGGTGACGCGCCGGGGCACCGCCCTGCTCGCGCCCATCGCCAGCCGGTTCACCGGCAACCTCGTGGAGCAGACCGCCTACCTGGGCCTGCCTGTGATCCTCATCCTCACCGCCTTGTTTGCGCGCCGGCTCGGCGAGCCGGCGCTGCGCGGCCTGCTGGCGATGCTGCTGCTGCTGGCGTTGTGCAGCCTCGGGCCGAGGCTGTGGATGAATGGAACGCAGACCGGCATCTGGCTACCCTGGGCACTGGTGGACGACGTCCCGCTGCTTCGCAGCGCGCTCCCGGGCCGTTTCACGATGTATATCTTCCTGCTCGCCGGGCTCTCCGTCGGCATCTGGCTCGCCGAGCCAGGAGGTGTCGTCGTTCGGGCACGACGCTACCTGCTGGCCCTGCTTGCCTGCCTGTTCCTGCTGCCGAACCGGAGCGTCGTCGGGCACTGGGTGCCGGCCGGGATGCTGCCCTTCTTCGACCAGGCGCGTGCCGGAACTGTGCTCGAGCCCGATCAGCACGTGCTCCTGCTTCCCTTCGGCCTGCCGGGCATGAACATGATCTGGCAATGGCAGGCGCGCTACGCCTTCACCCAGTCCGCCGGATACACCGGTCTGACGCCGGCGGCGGAAGCAGCCGATCCGGCGGTCGTGGCGTTGAACGCGGGGACGATCGTGCCGAACATGGGCCAGATGATCACGACGTACTGCCGTCGCCGCGGCGTCACCGCGATCATCGCCGGTCCCGGCACCCCGCCCACGCTGCTGGCGGTGCTGCGCACGATCGGCTGGCCGTCCAGCAGCCGGGGCGGCGTGGTCGTGTTCTCCGAGCCTGCTCCGGCC
>CAXTOE010000094.1:7788-9238 GCA_964245685.1 uncultured Acetobacteraceae bacterium
ATGAGGGCCGCCGCGCCTCAGCCCTGCTTCTCGAACACGCCGGCGATGGTCAGCGTCACCGTGTCGCCGATCAGCGGCACGTAGGTCTTCACGCCGAACTCGCTGCGCCGGATGCTGCCGACCAGGTCGAAGCCCACGGTGTATTTCTTGTCGAGCGGGTTGATGCCGGCGCCCACCAGCTTCGCCCGCAGCGTCATCGGCCGGGTCACGCCGTGCAGGGTGAGGTTGCCGGTCACGCTGGCCGCACCGCGCCCGAGCGGCGTCACCTTGGTCGACCGGAAGGTGATCTCCGGGTCGGCCGCCGCGTCGAGCCAGGCGCTGCTCTTGAGCTCGCCGGTCAGCTTGTCGCTGGTCGTGCTGACCGAGCCGGTCGGCACGCGGATCTCGAAGCGGCTCCGCGACGGCGCGTGCGGGTCCAGCTCCAGCGAGCCGCTGGCGCCGCTGAACTGCCCGTAATAGGTCGAGAAGCCCATGTGCGAGACGCTGAACAGCAGCTGGGTGTGGCTCGGCTCGACGGCGTAGCTGCCTCCCTGCACGCGGTCCGGATCCGTCGTGGCGGGCGCCATCTGCGCCAGGCAGGCCGGCGCGAGCGCGGCCTGCAGCGCGCCGGCCGCGATCAGCAGGGCGGCCAGTGGGAGGGCGCACGGGCGATGGGCGTCGGCGGGTCGGTTCATGCGTCGGTTCCGGTCGGGTTGCGGCCGGAAGCTTGCCCGACGCGGCGCGCGACGCAACTCGACCCTGCCGCGGGTCAGTCGCCGGGCTGCCGGGGCGGCGACAGCGCGATGCGCGCGACCGCCTCCCACGGTCCGTCCAGGTAGCGCCAGAGCAGCAGTTCGGCGCCCTCGGTGCGCCACGGGACGAAGCCCTGCCGCAGGCGCCGCAGCGTCTCGCGCGCCTGCTCGGGGGTGACCTTGTTCTGCACCGTGACGTGCGGGGCGTAGCGCTGCCGGTCCTGCGGCGTCAGCCAGGGCGACCAGGACCCCGCGAGGCGGCCGCGCAGCGCCAGCAGCTCGGGCGAGGCGAGAGGGAAGGCGACGCCGCGGCCGAGCGAGCGCGGCGGCTCGACCAGGATCTCCGGCCGCTCCGCCTGCAGCGCGCCGAGCAGGCGCTGGATCTCGGGACGCGCCTCGCCGGGGAGCGCGTGGAACAGCGACACGTGCGCCGGCACGACGTTGCGCGCCGCCGGGAAGTGCCGGGTCCTGAGCGCCTGGAACAGCGACTGCGCCGGTTCGGAGAGGCGCAGGGTGAGCAGCAGCGGCGCCAGCTCGGGGCGGGCGAACGGCTCGTCGGTCGGTTGCGTGGTCATGGCCCTCATGCTAGACGCCGCCATCCCGAATGCCGTGGAAACGGCGCAATAATCCACCGGAAAAGATGGACACCGAGCGTGGTTGAAGGCGCAGCAGAAGGCGGGCCCTCGGCCCCGACGGCGACCCGCCCCGGTGCTTCCACC
>CAXTOE010000095.1:0-5721 GCA_964245685.1 uncultured Acetobacteraceae bacterium
CGACGGACTGCAGGGAACCACGCTGAGCGTCGGCAACCAGGCGACGGCGACCGCCGCCGGCGCGAACTCGCTGACCGACGCGCTCGGCCTGACCAGCAACATGAACTCCGCGAACATGACCGTGCTCGCCAGCGGCACCGGCGTCTCGGGCACCTCGGTGGTCCAGGGCGTGCTCGGCGCAGGCGCCACCGGCGTCAACATCGCTCTGACGTCCAGCCTGACGGCCACCAGCTTCGCCAACGGCGACAACGTCGTGCTCACCAACGGCGACGGCACCACGACGACGTTCGAGTTCGATGCCGCGGGACAAAACACTACCACCGCGAACACCGCCACCAACAAGACCGTGGTGGTTCAAGTCGACACGACCTCCGAGACCTCCAACGGCATGATCGGCGATCTGGTCAACGCGATGAACGCGAACGGCTATAACGCCGTCGTACAGACCGATGGTTCGGTGGATGTCACCGGCCAGGGCCTCAGCGCCGGCAGCAGCAACGTCACTGGCATCGGCACGATCGGCGCGCTCTCTTCCAGCCAGTCCGCGATCACCATGATCCAGGGTGCCATCAACAAGATGACGAGCATCGCCAGCACGCTCGGCAACTCCACGACGCAGATCACCGGGATGCAGACCTTCACGTCCGACCTGAGCGACTCGCTCACCTCCGGCGTGGGCGCCCTCACCGACGCCGACCTGTCGGCCGAGAGTGCGAAGCTGACCTCGCTGCAGACCAAACAGCAGCTCGCGATCCAGTCGCTCTCGATCGCGAATTCGCAGTCCCAGTCGATCCTCTCCCTGTTCCGCTAGGCAGTGGGCCGGGCGCAGCCGCGCCCGGCCTCCCTGTTCCGCCAGTGCAGGCGCTCCCAGACCCGGAAGAGGTTGTCTAGATGTCGTACGGATCGACGCAGTATGATCGCAGCGCGGGCAAGGCGCTGGCACCGCGCGACCTTGAGGCCGCAGCCTTCGCCTTCGTCAACGAGCTGCTGGAGAACGCCCGGGAAGCACAGGAACGCGTAGCGGCGCTGGGCCGCAATCACCGCCTCTGGTCACTCCTGCTCACGGACGTGGGCATGTCCAATAACGGCCTGCCGACGATCCTCAAGAAGGACCTGGTCAGCGTCGGAAGCTGGTCTATGTCGTACAGCATCGCCGCGATGGGACGTGATCTGCCGTTGGCGCCGCTGATCGACGTGAACCGCGACATGATGGAAGCCCTGCGGCTCAACTCGATCTCCTATGGCAGTGCCGCGGCCGCAGCACCTCCCGTGGACGGCCTGCGGATAAATCTTGCGGTCGCAGTATGAGCCATGGCGGGACACGCCCTCTCGGCCAGGAGTGGGTAATCGAGTGCTGAGCGGCGGCTGAAGATCCCGTCATCCCACGCCGTCTGCTGTCAGGCCTGCGGTCGCGCGGGCCGCTCCCAAGGCTGCACCGGTAGAGGGCCATTGAGCCGGAGATGACTGGCCGACCTGCCGCTGCGGCAGACCTCGATCTTCCTTCCGGTGCCCGGTCGAGATAGTCTCGCTGCTTGACCTCCCGTCGCAGTTCGATCAATTCGTTTTGCATCGGTAACTTGTAGCGGGCCGGGAGGGCTCCGGCGCCAAGCTTGGCATGCAGAGGTCACAGAGGCGTCGCGAACCTGCCCCGTCTCCCGGCAGAGGCAGAAGAACCCGCGATCAACCCGGCATCGTGCGCACCGGTATGCAGGAGGCGCCCTCTGCGTCGCCGTGCCGCTCCAGCCGCAGCGTGATCTCGTTGGCCCGTACCGTCTTGGCGGCTCGGATCCGTCCGCTCGATCAGCGACCGCAGCGTCTCCCCGCGCTCCGAGCGCGTCCGGGAGGCAAGCATCACCGTGACCAGCGAACGCAGCGCGACCGGCGGGGCTAGGACAGCATCCAGGGCACCGGCATCGCGACGCAATGCCGGCACATCGTCGGGGCAGTCCCGTCAGCTGACGCGCAGGGCCCGCTCGCGCCGATCACGCCCTAACGCCGCGCGATGTCGTGGCGCACCTGATACAGGCGCGCGAAGCCCTCGTCGTCCACGAGGCGCAGTTCCGGCAGGGCAGGGTCCGGGCCGTGCTTGTCGGGAAGGTCGGCGTTCTCGAGCAGGATGTAGTCGAAGCGACGCCAGTGCAGGGCATAGGGCACGTGCTTCTCCACCAGCCATGACGGATCGAGGATCTTGTTGAACGAGACCACGTTCACGGCGCCCGCCGCGATGTCGCTCCAGGCCTGACGCGGCTGCACCGGCTGCAACCCGCGCTCGGCAAACAACGTGGCGACGAAGGCGTGTCGCTGCGGCAGCACCAGCGTCACGTCATGCCAGAAGGCCGGCAGGAAGCCGCCGAAATAGCGGCCGAGCGGCGCTGCGTGCGGGTCCTCGAGCTCGTGCACCACCGGCATCACCGCCGCCCCCGAGGGCACGTGACGCAGCGCCCGCGTGACCGACGCGATGTCCGCCTCGCGCTGGTGCCAGATGCGCGTCACCCAGGCGGTGCGGCCGATGCCGAGCGCGAGCAGCGCCGCCGCCAGCGCCGCGGTGCCGCGACGGGACGTCACGAAGGTCGGCCGCACCGCCGCGGTCATGATCAGGAACCCCATGATGGAGAAGCGCGGCGTGATCCAGAACGCACCCCCCAGGGTGTCCGGCACCAGCAGCGAGAGGATCGCCAGCACCGCGCCGCCCATCAGCAGGCCGGCATGGAAGCGGATGCTGCGCGCGAGCAGCGCCCACAGCACCGGAAGCCCCCACAGCGCCGAGATCAGCAGGTCGACCTTGAGGTCGTAGGTGCGGAAGGCGGACACTAGGTCCCAGCGGTTCTTGATCGGGCTCAGCGCCCGTGACCAGTCGGTCTCGCCGAGGGCGCCGTTGTCGGTGCCCGGGGGATGCGGCGCCAGCACCATGATCAGGATCACCGGCACCGCCACCGCCACCGCCGCCAGCACCAGGCCGACGGCGCGACGGCCGACGGCGTCCGGGATCCAGCGCGGGCCGTAGGCGAAGCCGGCGATCACGGCGGCGTAGGCGATGAGCGGGATCGGGTGCGAGACCAGGATCAGGCCCGCCAGCACGGCGCGAACGACGAAGGCCGACGCAGCCGGGCGACGCGCCAGCGCTGGCTCCAGCGCGCCGGCGAGCAGCGCGAAGCCGAGGCTGATCTGGAAGTTCAGGAACCCGGCGAGGAAGGTCGTCGTCAGCGCGAGCACCCCGAAGCCGGCCTGCCACCAATGCCAGCCGCCGAACGCCGCGCGGTTCTGCATCGCCGCCCCGAGCGGCGGCAGGATCGCCGACGCCAGCAGCAGGACGGGTCCCAGCACCGGCGCGCCGACCAGTCGGCCGACGCTGACGCCCAGCAGGTCGATGCCGATATTGCTCCAGGAGTTGCTCCAGACCAGCTCGTACATGCCCGATATCGGCGGCCGGTCGATCCCGCCCGAGAGCAGCCACAGCCGCGCCCAGTGGTTGGGGTAGTCGAGCAGCGGCGGCATGGCGACCGAGAACACCGGCACGGCGAGCACAGCGAGGGAGAGAAACAGACAGAGCCGGACGCTGATGGGCACGCCGCCCGCGGGTCCTGACAGGCTCGTGAGATCAGTCGCCAAATAATTGCACCTTCGATAACAACCTCTGTGAAGCTTTGATGGAATAACGCCCTGCCCGGCGGACCATTCCCGGACCGAATCCGAAAGTCTCTTGCCGGTTCGGCAGCAGCAGAACGCGACCAGATGGGCCACCGGTTCCGTGTGCACGCCGTTACCAATCCAACAATTCTTATCGAAGTCTCTGCCAGGGTGCAACGGGCACCGTATCGTCGCTACCAGCGCGTGAGACGCGGCAGGAGGAGGCGCGACGCCAGCGTGACGATGCCGCAGCCGACCGCGTACCAGAGCGCGATGTAGAGCGGATCGTCGTGCGGGCAGGCGAACACGAACACGAAGGCGCCCCAGGCGGCCGCGGCAATGCCGGCCGCGAGTGCCGTTCCGCCGCTGTCGGTGGCGGCGCCGCGCCGGATCAGCAGGCCCAGGCCGATGGCCGCCGGGACCGACAGCAGCACCATCTTGGAGACGCAGCGCAGGCCGTCCGGCCAGTTCAGCCGCGCCGCAAGTCCGGGCATCCCGTCGCGGGAGGCATCGATCGCCCAGCCGATCGTCAGGCTGACGGCGATGATCGCCGTCAGCCAGCGCAGGCCGGATCGCGGCGAGCGCACCGGATCGAGGGAGCAGACCGCGACGCCGACGCCGACCAGGGCGATCAGGCCGAGGCTGCCGAGCTTCCACCAGAACGAGGCGGCGCGCATCGCCACCGGCATGTCCGGGCGCATCGCGCCGAGCCCGAGGAACAGGGCGAGCTCGACGAGGAACAGCGACGCCAGCGCCAGCGCCTCGATGCCGACGCGCCGGCGGCGTATCGGCTTCAGCTCGCCGACGAGCTGCTGGATGAACCGGTCACTCGGCATCGGACCGCCCGCGCACGATGGAGGTCAAGCGTCCGAGTCCACGGTGGATGTTCACCTTCACCAGCGAGATGGACTGACCCGTGCGGGCCGACGCCTCCTCTATGCTGAGGCCCTGCAGCTTGACCAGACGGATCACGGCCGCCTGCGCCGGCTTCAGCTCGGCGAGAAGACGCTCCAGCGACCGGGCGCTGGTCACCGTGTCGCCGTGATCAGCGACCGAGAGCGTCTCGCTCAGGGCCTCCGTCGGCGCGGCGCTGAGCGCGCGAAGCCGGTCGATCCACTTGTAGCGCGCGATCGCGGCCAGCCAGGGCTCGAACGGCCGCGACGGATCGAAGGTGTGCCGCTTCTCATGGACGGCGAGGAGCGTGTCCTGCACGGCGTCCGCGACCATCGCCGGCGGCAACCTGCGGGCATAGTAGCGTCGCAGCCAGGCACCGGCCTCGACCAGCAGACGATGATACGCCGGGCCGTCGCCCGACTGCGCGGCCGCCATCAGCGCCCCCCAGTCGCTACCGGCCATGTCGTCTCCCGCAGATCGGCGGCTCCCGAGCACCGCGCGCCACGGCGCCTGCCGGAACGTCACCGACAGGCTGGCCGCACGCATCACGATCGACGTCATGACGTCTCATTCGTCAAGACCGCGGGATCGGTTACCGCGCCCCCGCGTGCATCTCGTGCCCTAGGGACCGCTCCAGCGCGCGTCGATGCCGGAGGCGGTGAAGCGGCCGCAGGCACGGGTCTGGCTCCCCTCGGGACCGAGGCGGAGCACGTCGATGCCGGTCAGCGAGACCAGGATGACGGCGAACTGCAGGAACTGCTGGTCGGCGGGGAGATGCGTCCGGTCGTCGGGATCGGCGACCGGCGTGCCCGGGTGGGCGCGCAAGCCGTAGGTGTTGCGGGCGTTGGGCGAGAGCCCGTCCCAGCGGACGCGGGCGACGTCGTCGTCGCGGTGCAGGCGGGCATCGCCCTCGAGGCGGATCTGCAGCTGGTCGGCGGACGACCAGGCAAGCAGGGTGACCTGGCTCGCGTGCGCGATGTCGCGCACCTTCGCGGCGCGCGCGTCGCTGTGCATCTCGGCGCGCGCCGGAGAGCGCTCGAAGCCGCGCAGCACCAGCGTCCGGAGACCCGGGCGTCCCTCCGGCGACAGCGTCGCCAGCTGGACGTTGCGCAGGTCGGAGCCGCGGTCGTGCAGCGAGCGTTCGAGCGCCGACAGGGCGGTCTCGATGAAGGCGTGTGCTGTCGTCTGCATGCGGGCGGA
>CAXTOE010000095.1:5731-6811 GCA_964245685.1 uncultured Acetobacteraceae bacterium
CCTGCGCCAAGGCGCGCGAACAAGGACTCGCAGTCGCGGCATCGGCGCGCGCCGATTTTCAGGGAGCCGTTCCGGGGCATTCATCGTGGCGAAACGCCCGAGGACGCCTGTCCGAAGGCTGCGCCGACGCTCCTCCGCCATCGGGCGGCGAATTCATATTGAAGTGGAAAAGAAGCCGGACACCGGCTATGGTCATTGCCGATTCGCATCGCGCGGGACATTTCGTCCCGGTAAAGTAATAACGAATTTCCCGCACACCTTTTCTCATCGATGCGCGTCACATCCGCAAATTTATTTTCGCTTCGGGAGCAAGCGATGCTGAATACTCACCGAGACGGTGCCGGCGAAGAGCGCATCGGCAGGACTTCGCCGGGGCGTCGGCAGCCGTTCCTGGATGTGTATCGCGGCTACGCCCTGCTCGCGATCACGCTGAACCATTTCGCGCTCGTGGCGCACGACGAAGGGCTGGCGAAGGTCCACAGCTTCAGCCTGACGCCGCTGGGTCTGTCCTCGGCCGCCGAGATCTTCGTGCTGTGCTCCGGTTATGCCTTCGCGCTCGCCTATGGGCGGCTGCTCGACCGCGCCGGGCTGGCCAGAACCTGGGTCAAGTCGCTGCGTCGCTCCGGGCTGTTGCTGGCGTGCAACCTGCTGATGACGATCGCGAGCGCGGTGATCATCGCGCTGTGCATCCCCGTCACGGTTCGCCATGCCGGATCGTTCGAGATGGCGCGCTACGTGTTCGCCGATTTCGGCTTCGTGCTGCGCGCCATGGCGTCGCTGCAGTGGACCCCGGCCTACCACGACGTGCTGCCGCTCTATGCCCTGCTGCTGGTCGTGGCACCGCTGCAGCTCTACGGCCTGCGACGGGCGCCGCTCGCCATGATCGGCGTCTCGGCCGGATTGTGGCTGCTCGCGGTCACCGGCGCGATCAGCACGACCCGCGTCGGCCTGCCGACCTGGTACTTCCATCCGCTGGCGTGGCAGTTCCTGTTCCTGCTGGGCATGGCGGCGGCGCGGCACAACGTGCTCGAGCGTTTGCCTGCGGGACGCGGCGCGATCCTGCTCTACCTGCTGCTGCTG
>CAXTOE010000095.1:6821-9204 GCA_964245685.1 uncultured Acetobacteraceae bacterium
GCTGGTCGCGGCGCTCGCGTTCAAGCTCGCCGCGCATCATGGGATGATCCCTCCGGCGCTGCAGATCGGGCTGGGACGCACCGGCGCGGTGCCGCTGGGAGACAAGCTGACCCTCGGGCCCTTGCGCATCGCGCACGCGCTGCTGCTGGCGTCCTGCATGATGGCGATCTACCGCGCGATGAGCGCGCAGGGACGCCACCTGCTGGAGCGATGGCTGGGCCGGATCGGCCGGTCGACGCTGCCGGTGTTCGTGGTCTCGAATCCCATGATGTATCTCTGCGCCGGCCTGCTCGCGGCCTACCCGTCGCCCCGGACCTTCTACGCGCTGTGCCTCGTGCTGGCCTGCGGCCTGCTGCTGTTCGCGATCGCCTGGCAGCGTCGGACGGCCAGGACGAGGGCGCCGGCCATGCAGATACCGACCTGGTCCAACCCCGAGATCCTGCGCTGACTGCTCATCCAGCAGCCGGGGGTCCGGGGCCTCAGGCCCCGGCGGGTCCAGGGCAGCGCCCTGGCCTTCGCCGCCAACACCATCCCAACTGTCTTAACTCGACGAGGCTTCCTTCCGATATAGCCAAGGCATACCCATACTGAGATACTGAGATTGGGCGGTGTCTAGGTTCGGAGGACGGTGTGGCAGCTAGCAGCATTCGCCGCACGATCTCGTGGTGGCGCGACGGCGAGAGATCGATCCGCCGGGCGAGCGCGGCCTACGTCCGACGCCCCTTCGGAGTTTTCGACGACCTGCTGCGGATGCAGGTGCGCCTCCATCCGGGCAAGACGGCGCTGATCTGCGAGGCCGACCGGATCGTCCGCTTCTCCACCGACGCGACGGCGGCGTTCGTGCAGTCCTGGCTCGAGCGGGAGACCGCCGGCCCCACGGCGGTGGCGATCGGCCCGGACGATCCGTTCGACATCATCTACGCTCCGGAACGACCGACGCGCCGAAGGGCATCGCGCAGTCGCACGCGATGCGCTGGCCGCAGCTGCACCTGCTCGATCCGCCCGGCTAAGGGCCGGAGGCGGTCGCCATCCTCTCGACCCCGCTGTACTCGAACACCACGCTGATCAGCCTGCTGCCGGCGCTCGCGGGAGGTGACATGGTGGTGATCATGCCCCGCTTCGACGCGGCGCGGTTCATCGAGCTGAGCCAGCGTCACCGCGCGACGGTCGCGATGCTGGTGCCGGTGCAGTTCCGCCGGATCCTCGACGTCCCAGAGTTCGACCGGTTCGACCTGTCGAGCTAACAGGTGGAGTACGCCACCCCCGCGCCGTTCTAGGCCGATCTGAAGGCGGAGGTGCTGGCCCGCTGGCCCGGCGGCCTGATCGAGTACCACGGCATGACCGAGGGCGGCGGCACCTGCATGCTGCTCGCGCACGAGCATCCGGACAAGCTGCACACCATCGGCCGGCCGATCCCGGGAAACGAGATGCTGGTGATCGACGAAGTCGGCGCGGTGCTTCGCTGGATGTGGGACGCGAAGGACCATCATTCATACGAGATGCTGGTCGAGGCGCTGCGCGAGACCGCGTTCTGGGACCGCTGGTTCGAGATCGTCGAGATCCTTCCCGGGGTCGAGGACGCCTATGCCAGGAACTACCATCGCGAGGTGATCACGGCGTGAACCCGGGACCCGCGACGGTTCCGGACCGGAAGGATCAGGGCACATGACGGGCGAGGGCAGAACGACGATCGTGACGGGCGCGTCCAGGGGCATCGGCGCCGCGCTGGCCAGGCGGCTCGCGGCCGACGGTTTGCGCATCATCGTCAACTATTCGTCGCGCGCCGACGCGGCGCAGCAGGTCGTCACGGCGATCAAGGAAGCGGGCGGATGCGCGAAGGCGGTGCATGCCGACGTCGCGGATCCGGCGGGGATGAAGGCGCTGTTCGACGCGGCCGAGGGCGAACAGAGCGCGGTCGACGTGCTGGTCAACAACGCCGGCATCCTCACGGTGTCGCCGCTGGCCGACGTCGGCGACGAGGAGTACGGGCGGCAGATGGCGATCAACCTGACCGGCAGCTTCAACGGCATGCGAGAGGCTGCCAGGCGCATCCGCGATGGCGGCCGCATCATCAACCTCTCCACCAGCATCGTCGGCACCTACCTGTCAGGCTGCGGCGTCTATGCCGCGACCAAGGCGGCGGTGGAGGCCATGACGCGCGTGCTGGCCAAGGAGCTCGGTGCGCGCGAGGTGACGGTCAACGCGGTGGCCCCGGGTCCGGTCGCGGCCGAGTTGTTCCTCACCGGTCGGTCCGAGGAGCTGATCCGGCGCCTCTCCGCCGAGATCCCGCTCGGCCGGCTCGGCGAGCCGGACGACGTCGCCCGGGTCGTGGCGTTCCTGGCCGGCCCCGATGGAGGCTGGGTCAGCGGCCAGGTCATCAAGG
>CAXTOE010000096.1:0-9126 GCA_964245685.1 uncultured Acetobacteraceae bacterium
ACGACGCTCGATGAACAGGGTTCCGGGCGAATTCGCGACGCTGCCGAGAATATCCGTCATCCTCTGCAGCCATGACCGGCTGCACTACGTCCAGAGCTGCATGGAGTCGCTGGCGCGTCAGACCGTCGACCAGGACGAGTTCGAGATCATCCTCGTCGATAGCGGCTCCCCCGCCGCGGTGCATGTCGAGCTGAAGCGCCTGGTCGAGCAGGTCGGCAACGCGCGCCTGCTCTGCCTGGAGCGGCCCGGCGTAAGCCTCGCGCGCAACGCCGGTGCCCGTGCGGCCACCGGCGACTACGTCGCCTACATCGACGACGACGCGATGGCGGCGCCGGACTGGATCGAGCAGATCCAGCGGGTTCTCGCCGAGCAGCGGTGCCGACCGGCGGTGCTGGGCGGCAGGGTGCTTCCGGTCTGGGAGCGTCCGCTGCCCAGCTGGTGGCCATCCTCGCTGCGCGGCGTGCTGTCGATCATCGAGCACGAGGGAGCGGGCGAGTACCGCACCGACGCGCTGCCGGCCAATCTGGAGCCCTACGGCGTCAACATGATCCTGCGCCGCGACGTCATGCTGCGTCACGGCGGCTTCGCCGAGGCGCTGGGTCGGCTCGGGCTGGTCCTGCAGTCGGACGAGGACGTGCAGCTGGCATGGCGCCTGCAGGATGCCGGGTTCTCCGCCGTCTACGACTCCCGCATCGTCGTGCACCACTTCATCCAGGCCAGGCGCCTCAACGTCGAGTGGCTGCTCTCCCGACTGTACTGGCAGGGTGCCTCGACGGTGCATACGCGTCGACTGCTCGGCCAGCAGGCTCTGGTGCAGCGCGAGTTCCTTCGACGTTTCCTGATCGAGGCGATCGCGTTGCCGATCGTGGCGATGATCCCGAAGCACACCACCCACCTGCTGGCGCTGCGCTGGCGATACGCCTACGCGTGCGGCTTTACCCGGGAGACCCTGTCCTGCGGGCCGGGCAAGCGCCGCGTCATGCTGCTCGGCCGCAAGCGCAGGACCGTGCTCAATCCGGGCGCCGCGGAGGCTGCGCGCCCGACGCTGACGGTCGCGCAGCCTGATCTGCAAGCCACCGACCTCGCGGCGGCAGGTCGGGGCTAGATGCGCGGCGCGCGCTGGACCGCCCGGAACGGCCGGCACCCCCGCTCGATCACATCGCGACTATATCCGCACGAGCCCTAGGGGCTAGAAGCAGCAGAGGCTAAGACATCACGGCCGACCACAGGACCGTCGCGCCCGGGCGACGGAAGAGATGATGTTGCATGAAACACGGGCACGCCCGCTTCCTCGTCGCAGCCGCGCTGTTCAGCCTGATCGTCCTGGGTGCTCCTTATCTCGCGATCAGGTCCAACACGCTCTATTGCAAGTACAGCCGGGTGTATTGGAATCCGACCGACTGCTTCAAGTTCGCCCTGCACGACCAGGCCGCGGACATCGTAATGGTCGGAGACTCCTCGCTGGTGTTCGGCGCCCGACCCAACCTGCTCGCGCAGCGGCTCCACGTCAGCGCGATCAACCTGGGCATGCCGGCCGGCAGCATCATCTTCTTCCCCGGGATCCTGCTCGACCACTATCTCGCGCATAACAGGCAGCCGAGCCTGATCGTGCTCTATGTCAGCCCCTGGACCCTGGTGCGGCCCCAGACCGACATCGAGCATCTGTGGAACGACGGAGCCCGGGTGGCGCTCCGCCACGGCAGCCTCGCCGAGATCGGCAGGATCTTCGCCGGCGATCCGCGCCGGCTGATCCAGCTTCCGGTCATCTTCCTGCAGCAGGGCCTGAGCCAGTTCAGCCTGTCGGCGATCTGGTGGAAGAAGGCGTCGGCGGAGATGCGCGCCGAGCACGGCTGGTTCGCGATACGCAGGCCCGGGCGTCCGCTCTCCATCCTGCGCCCCGGCGGCTTCATGGCGATGCCGGCGAACCTCACTGACGCCTGCACCCTCCCGGTCAAGGCCCTCTCGCCGCCGGATCGTGCGCAGATCCAGAAGTTCCGCGACGCCTATCGCCGCCGCGGCGTGGACGTCATCGTCTACGTGGCGCCGGTCCCGACCTGCGACCCGACCTATCCGACGATCGTGGCGGCCTATCGCGGCGTGGCCGACAACCAGCCGCAGACCCTGCCGGGACGCTACTTCATCGACGACGGATGGCGCGTCCACGTGACCCAGGACGGGGCCGATCAGGCCACCATCCAGATCGCCGACTTCATCAAGTCCTACACGATGTCGCAGCACGCCAGGCTGATGATGACCGGGCAGCGCATCGCCGGCGGCCACAGCTAGCGGCGGCCCGGTCGATGCTGTTCAACTCCTACGAGTTCATGTTCGCCTTCCTGCCGCTGGCGCTGCTCGGCTTCTACCTGTCGGGCTCCCTCGGGCGTCCGGTGGCGCTGGCCTGGCTCATCGGCTGCTCGGTGCTGTTCTATGGCTGGTGGAACCCGCGCTTCGTGCCGCTGCTGCTCGGCTCCGTCGCGTTCAACTACGCGCTCGGGTGGCTGATCGGTGCGGCCGCCGCGCGGCCGCGGCTGAAGGTGGTGGCACTCACCGTCGGCGTCAGCGGCAACCTGCTGCTGCTGTTCTTCTACAAGTACCTGTTCACGCTGCTGACGTTCCTCGGCCTGCTCGACCTGATGCCGTTCGGCGGCCGCGACGGTCTGATCCTCCCCTTGGGCATCTCCTTCTTCACCTTCACCCAGATCGGCTACCTGGTCGACCTGAGCGGCGGCGTGGTGAGGGCGCACGGCCCGCTCGAGTACGCCGTCTTCGTCATGTTCTTCCCTCACCTCATCGCCGGGCCAATCCTGCACAACCAGCAGATGATCCCGCAATTCAAGAGCCCGGCGACCTACCGGTTCCAGCTGGAGAGGCTCAGCGTAGGGCTGAGCATCTTCGTGATCGGGCTCTGCAAGAAGGTGGTAATCGCCGATCCGCTCGGGCATATCGCCGACCCGGGCTTCGCCTCCCCGCATCTGCTGAGCACGTACGGCGCCTGGCAGGCGGCGCTGAGCTACTCGCTGCAGCTGTATTTCGATTTCTCCGGCTACTCGGACATGGCGATCGGCATCGCCCGCATGTTCGGCGTGGTGTTCCCGCTGAATTTCAACTCGCCGTACAAGAGCCGCTCGATCATCGATTTCTGGCAGCGCTGGCACATGACGCTGACGCACTACCTCAACCTCTACCTCTACAATCCGGTGGCGCTGTGGGTGACGCGGCGTCGCGCCGCCAGGGGGCGGCCGAGCTCACGCCAGGCGATGCGCACCGCGACCGGCTTCGCCAGCATGATCCTGCTGCCCGTGTTCTTCACCATGACCCTGGCCGGGATCTGGCACGGCGCCGGCCTGCAGTTCCTGATCTTCGGCCTGCTGCACGGGAGCTATCTCTCGATCAACCACGCCTGGAGGGTGTTCCGGCCGAGCCGGAGCAAGGCGAAGCAGCCCGAACGCTGGACCCGCATCGTGCCTGGCGTGGCGCTCACCTTCCTCGCCGTGCTCGTCGCCCAGATCTTCTTCCGGGCGAACTCGGCGCCCGACGCCGTCTCCATGCTCGGCGGCCTGGTGGGACTGCACCCGGTGGCGGGACAGATCATCCTCCCCGCCAGGCTGTTCGGCTGGGCCTACGGGCTGGTCGTCCGGATCGGCGGCGGCGGGCTGATCACCCTGAGCGACAATGCGTCGGAGCTGAAGGCCTGGACGCGGATCGGCGTCGGCTTCCTGATCGTCTGGACACTGCCCAACACCCAGCAGATCATGGTCAACTTCGCCCCGGTGCTCGAGCAGGTCAGGCCGTTCCCGTGGCGTGGCCTGCGCTGGTATCCCGGGATACGCTGGGGCCTGGTGATCGCCGTGCTGCTGCTCGGCGGCCTGTACGGCCTCGATGACCCGAGCCGGTTCCTGTACTTCCAGTTCTAGAGCCGCGTCGGCTCAGCGCTTCGCGGCCGTCAGCTTGCGCTGGATGATCGTCACCAGGTGGCCGACATCCTTCAGGTTCCCGGTCTCGGCGGTCTGGAACTTGATCCCGAACCGGACCTCGGTCGCGACCAGGATGTTGATCTGGTTGAACGAGTCCCAGTCCTCGATGTCCTCGGCCGTGGTCTCGTGCCTCAGCACCAGCGTGTCGTCGCCGAACGTCTCGCGGAAGATCTCGGTCAGCTGGTGCAGGATCTCGGCCTCGGTCATGGAGCACAGCCTATCGGTGAGACGTCACGGACCGGGCGCTGCGACCATCGGCGCAACCCGGGCCGGGCGGGATATGGTCGCCCGCTCGCGCCGCATCAAGCGAGTGGGGCGCGTGACGGAGCGGCGTGCGGCGGCCGTGGGCGTCGGCTCCTGCTCCCGATCGTCGCCGGGGCGCGGAAATCGCGAGGATCCGGTTTGGGTTCCTGTACGATAGAGCAACAAATCCGGAGCGGCGGCATGAACCTGAGCAGCGTCCTCGACGTGATCATCGCGCTGGTCTTCACCTACTTCCTGCTCGCGCTGATCGCCAGCGGCGTGCAGGAAGTCATCGCCGGCATCTTCGCCTGGCGCGGCACCTATCTCGCCAAGGGACTCGACGTCATCCTCGACAACAGCGACGACGCATCGTTCCGCTGGGTCGACGCGCGCGACTTCCTGCGCGCGCACTTCACCTCGGCGCCGGGCCAGAGCGCCGCCGACCGTCTGGCGATGGTCATCGCCCGCAACCCCCAGGGCGCGCCGAGCTCCGAGCAGGCGGTGCTGCGGCGCGTGCTGGGTGTCGCGACGCATCCGCTGATGCGCGGCACCCCCTCGAAGCTGCCATCCTATATCCCGGCCCGCACCTTCTCGCTGGCGCTGCTGGAGACGTTGCGCGACGGATCCGATGCGCCGGTCTTCACCCAGCTCGAGCGCAGCGTCGCGGGACTTCCCGACGGCGACCTGAAGAAGACGCTGTCCATGTTCCTGCGCGATGCGTGCCACGACGTCGACGCCTTCCGCGCCCGGCTGGAGCAGTGGTTCAACGACGCGATGGACCGGGTGAGCGGCATCTACAAGCGGCTGAGCCAGTACGTCATGATCATCTTCGGCGTCGTGTTGGCGCTGTCGCTGAACGTGGACAGCCTGCGTGTGGCCCGGGTGCTGTGGCAGACCCCCGCCCTCCGCGCGGCGATGCTCGCCGATGCCGAGACCCTGGTCGCGGCACCGCCTGCGACCGGTGTCATGGTGCTCCCCGGTGGCCAGTCGCTTCCGGCACTGGAGCCGCCGGTGCTGGAGCCACCGGTGCTGGCGCCGCTGCGGCTGTTCGAGGCGCAGCAGATCCCGTTCGGCTGGTCGGTTCCTCAGTTCTCCTGGGCGACGCCGTGGGGCTGGCTGCTGACCGCCGGCGCGGTGGCGCTCGGCGCGCCGTTCTGGTTCAGCCTGCTGCAGAACCTGATCAACATACGCAACGCGGGACCGAAGCCGAGACGGTTCGACGAGCTGTCGAGCCCGGTCGAGTAGCGGGCGACGGACACGCCGCCTTCGCCTCAGGCGACGACCGCGCCGCCCGGTGTCCAGAACGCCGCCTCCAGGCGGACGGTGGTGCGGAAGCTGCCCAGCAGCATCGCATAGCGCGCCTCCGCACCATGCGAGCGGGCGAGCGCGTCGAGTCGCGCCACCCCCTCGTTGGCGAGCCCGACATAGTGGGCGCCGCCATAGACGCCGATCCAGGGCAGGTAGGGGTTGTCCTGCCTCAGCGTATCGGGATCGGCGGCCAGGCGCAGCCCGATCTCGGCGTAGCCGACCAGGCAGGCGGAGAGCGACACCATCAGGTCGAGGATGTCGCCGCGCTGGCCGCAATCGAGCATGAAGCGCGTGTAGGCGAGCAGCTCCAGCGACTCCGGCTGGCGCGCGAGATCCTCCTCGTGCAGCCCCCACTCGCGGCAATAGGCCACATGCAGGGCCAGCTCGGTGTCCAGCAGGTCGGCGAGCAGTCGCGCGGTGCGACGCATCCCGGCGACGTCGGGATCCTTGTAGACGGCCAGCGCGTAGGCGCGGGCGTACTGGATCAGGTAGAGATAGTCCTGCACCAGGTAGCTGCGGAACGCGGCCAGCTCGAGGGTGCCCCTGCCGAGCGCGGCCACGAAGGCGTGGTGGGTGTAGGCACGCCACTCCTCGGCGCAGTCCGCGCGCAGCCGAGCGAACAGGGTGCCGGGCGCCAGCGCCGGCGCTTCCGCAGCAAGGCCCCCCGCGGCCGCACTCACTAGACGACCAGCCTGCGATACAGGTGCCAGGTCGCGTGCCCCAGCACCGGCAGCACCACGGCCAGCCCGACGAAGGCCAGCAGCGAGCCCAGCAGGATCAGCGTGCCGACGATGAAGCCCCATATCGCCAGCACCAGGCGATTATCCGCCACCGCACGCAACGAGGTGCGCACCGCCAGCGTCACGTCGACGTTGCGGTCGAGCATCATCGGGAACGACACCACGCTGATCGCGAGCACGATGATCGCGAAGGCGAGCCCGACCAGGTTGCCGGCGATGATCAGGAACCAGCCGCCGGGAGTCGCGAGCAGGGCTCGCAGGAAATCCGACATCCGGCTGAACGGGGTGTCGCCGAAGGCCGCGTGGTAGATCCCCTGGGCGATGGTTACCCAGACCACGAAGATCGCCACCAGCGCCAGCGCGAGCAGCACGATCGAGCCGAGGTTCGGCGAACGCAGCACGTCGAAGCAGTTCCGCCAGGTGGCCGGCTGGCCGTGCTCGCGCCGCATGCTGATCTCGTACAGCCCGATCGCGGCGATCGGGCCGACCAGCGCGAAGCCGGAGATCATCGGGTAGAACAGCGGCAGCAGGCCGTGCCCGGCGGTCAGCTTCCAGAACACCACCGCGACCACCGGATAGATGATGCAGAGGAAGAAGAGCTGGCTCGGGATGGCGCGGAAATCGTGCCAGCCCAGCTCCAGCGCCACGCGCAGGTCGGCGGTGCCGATCCGCCGGATCGCGGGCACCGGCATACGCCTCGCGGGATTGGTGGGGATCGGCTGCGATGCTGCCTGGTCGATCATGGTCGCCTCGCCATCGGTTCGGCATGGTGATGCCGCGAGGCGAGACTGTCCAGCGTGCGACGCGCTCAGGGGGAGGCGGGTGATGCCGCCGGCGGCGTCATGTGCGACGGCCCGGCGCACGGGAAGCTCGCCACCAGGAACTGGTAGACGCCCGCCGCCGCCGGCTGTGTCGCCGCCGCCGGGTTGGTGCCGGCCCAGATCGCCAGCTTGTCGCGGGCCTCCTGCCGTGTCATCGGCGGATCGGTCGGCAGGCAGAACTGGCGCTGCGCCGCCGGCGTCTCGGTCAGGTAGAAATCGATCAGGCCGGTGAAGTAGCCGACGCAGAGCGAATGTTCGCTGCGCGCCATGGTGTCCTGACCGGGCGTCACGCACATGTCGTACAGGCTCTGAAAGCTGGTGATCGTGGTGGGCGAGGGACGCTTGTAGCTGTAGGGTCCGGCTGCGTCCTGAGCCCACGCCGGCAGGCCGGACATGGCGATGAGCAGGACCGACGCAGCTGCGATCTTGGCACGCATCCGGCATTCCTCCCGACTGGAGCCATGGCAACGTGTGCCTGTGGTCGAGGTTGCGTCCTCAGGACCGCGCCGCTGGCCGGCGGTGCAGCGTCCCGCCGGTCATCGGCGCGGGAACGCCGGTGGTGGACGGGAAGCTGATCGGCAGGCCGCGCAGCCTGCGCTGCGCCAGGAAGGCGAAGCATTCCGCCTCGACGGCGTCGCCGCGCCAGCCGAGCTGCTCGGCGCGCAGCACCTCCACCCCGTGGCACGTGCCCAGCATGTCGGAGAGGGCGCGCAGGATCGCCGGGTTGTGCCGACCGCCGCCGCACACCACCAGCTGCCGCGGCCGTGCCGGCAGCAGATCTAGCGCCGCCGCCACGCAGCCTGCGGTGAAGGCGGTCAGCGTCGCGGCACCATCCTCCGCACTCAGCCCGTCCACCATCGCGGACGAGAAGTCATGGCGATCGAGCGATTTCGGATAGGGCTCCCGCAGCCACGGGTGCGCCAGCAGGCGCGCCAGCAGCGCCGCGTCGACCCGGCCGCGAGAGGCCAGCACTCCGTCGCGGTCCATCTCGCCGAGGCCATGCGCGCGGATCCAGTCGTTCAGCGGCCCGTTGCCGGGGCCGGTGTCGAAGGCGATCACCCGGTCGCCGCCGTCCCAGCTGGTCAGGTTGCCGACACCGCCGAGATTGAGCACCGCACCTGGCTGCCCGGGTGCCGCGCGTCGCAGCAGGGCGACGTGGTAGCAGGCGGCGAGCGGCGCGCCCTGACCGCCGGCGCGCACGTCGCCGGTACGGAAATCGTCCACCACGTCGATGCCCAGCCGTCGCGCCATCAGCGCGCCGGAGCCGAGCTGCCTGGTCGCGCCGGCGCGGTCCGGCGTCGGCGCCCGGTGCAGCACGGTTTGGCCGTGAAAGCCGATCACCTCGATCGACGCCGCGTCCAGCCGGTGGGCCTCGAGGAATTGGCGCACCGCGTCGGACTGCGCGCGGGTCAGCGCCAGGCTCGCCTGCTCGAACAGCGCGGGTTCCGGGCCCTCGAAGTTCCAGGCGCGGGCGGCCTGCACGGTATGCTCCAGCAGCGCCCGCAGCGACGGGCCGTAGGCGGCCAGCGTCCAGGGACCGAAGGCGTCGATGCGCTCGCCGTCGCTGCGCAGCAGGGCGATGTCGATGTTGCCGTCGAGCACGGTCCCGGTCATCAGCCCGATCGCCCAGCGCGCGGTCATGCCCGATCGCTCCGGCGCCCGCGACAAATCATGTCGTCCCCCCGGTTTGGGTCGGCGTATGGCTGCCGACGGCCGGCGGCGAGCCCGCGGCCTCGTCGCGATCGTCTTCCAGGACCGGGTGCCATGGCCGATAGTCTCGTCACCACCAGGATCACCGGTGCCGCGTTCTCGGACGGCTCGACCCTGTCAGGCGCATGGACCGCCGAGTACGACGGCGCGGGCAGGCTGGTCGCGGTCATCGATGCGACCTTCATCGTCGCCGGACCCGGCGGCGTCACCCGCTTCACCGAGGCGGGCACGCTGCCCTACGCCGACCTTGCCTCCGACAGCTCCTACGAGATCCATTTCCTGGCATCTCCCGACGGCGGCCGCTACGACGACCTCTACGTGGACTGGCGG
>CAXTOE010000097.1:0-6896 GCA_964245685.1 uncultured Acetobacteraceae bacterium
GAACTCGCACCGTGTCTCGACCCTGTTCGATCTCGACCGGATCCGCACCAGGACCGGCGGCGTCTACGGCGTCTACACCCCGTTCGCCCGCACCTGTCGCGGCCTGCCGCCACCGGAGCCGGCGCTGCCGGCGCCGCAGCGCGTCGATGCGGCACAGGGCGAATGGGGCTCCGAGCGGCTCGAGTCGTGGGGCCTGCTGCCGATCCGGCCGGACTGGGCCGCCGGGCTTCGACGCACCTGGCGGCCGGGCGAGGAGGGCGCGCGGGCGCGGCTCACCCGCTTCCTCGACGACCATCTCGACGGCTACGATGCCAGCCGCGACGCGCCCGCCGACGAGGACGGCACGTCGATGCTGTCGGCGCACCTGCACTGGGGCGAGATCTCCGCGACCCAGGTGTGGCACGCGGCCGCGTCGGCGCGTCCGCAGGGGCACGGCGGGTCCGGCCTCGAGCGGTTCCAGGGTGAGCTGCTCTGGCACGAGTTCGCAGCCTACCTGCTGCGTCACGATCCAGACCTGCCCGACCGGCCGCAGCGCCCGGCGTTCGCCAAGCTGCGCTGGCGCCAGGACCCGGACGCGATGCGCGCCTGGCAGCGCGGGCGGACCGGGGTCCCGATCGTGGATGCCGGGATGCGCCAGCTCTGGCAGATCGGCTGGATGCACAACCGGGTGCGGATGATCACCGCCTCGCTGCTGGTCAAGCACATGCTGGTGGCCTGGCAGGACGGGGAAGCCTGGTTCTGGGACACTCTGGTGGATGGCGACCTCGCGACCAACAGCGCCAGCTGGCAGTGGGTCGCCGGCTGCGGCACGGACTCCCAGCCGTTCTTTCGCATCTTCAACCCGGTGACCCAGTCGAGGAAGTTCGATCCGCGCGGCGCCTACATCAGGCGCTGGGTTCCCGAGCTCGCGGCCCTGCCGGACCGCCTGCTGCACGCTCCCTGGGAGGCGCCGGACACGGCACTCGCCGAGGCCGGCATCGTGCTGGGACGGGACTATCCGCGGCCGGTCGTCTCGCTGGAGCAGGGACGCGACCGTGCCCTCGCCGCCTTTCGCGAGCAGGTGCGGGGAGCGGCGGCCGGGGACGAGGCGAGCCGCGACGAATGAGTGAACCCGATGCCGGGCACGGCGTGGCGCCTGCCGGGCCGACCCTGGTGCCGCGCCTCGACCTGGACGGGCGCAAGCTGCGCGTGGTGGGCGACGTGCACGGCGACGTGCGCGCCTTCGGGCACGCGGTCGCGACCGACCGCTTCATCATCCAGCTCGGCGACTTGGTCGATCACGGACCGTCGAGCGCCGACGCGCTGCGCATCATGTTCCGGCTGATCGACGAGGATGCCGGGATGTTCCTGCTCGGCAACCATGACCGCAAGCTCGGCCGCGCCCTGGCCGGCCACCGCATGCGTCCGGATCCGCCACTGGAAAGCACGCTGGCGCAGCTCGACGATCCGGCACTGCGGGCGCGCGCGCTGCTCGAGATCGGACGCGCGCCGGCCTGGCTGGTGCTGGGACGTCGCGTCTTCGTCCATGGCGGGTTCCATACCGGCATGCTGGAGCAGGACCCGCCGCCTGGCCTCGGCCGCGTCACCCCGCTGCTGTCGCGCGCGCTGTTCGGCGAGACCACCGGCCGCATGCAGGAGGACGGCTTCCCCGAGCGCCGGCTGAGCTGGGTGGACCATATCCCGCGCGACTTCACCGTCTATTGCGGGCACGACCGCCGCAGCACCGACGGCAGGCCCTGGGTCAAGCAGGGGCGACAGGGAGGTACTGCGATCTTCACCGATACCGGCGCCGGCAAGGGCGGCCACCTGGCCTGGATCGACCTCTGATTGAGGCTTGTCGGCGGCGGCGGATGCCGCAAGACTGCGCCACCACGGAACCGGCGACCACGAAGCCGACAGGTCCGTCCGCGGTGCCGGATCTGGATGGGACGTTGCCTTGGCCGAGACCGCCGCCTTGCCACGACCTGCCGAGGAGGACGATGCGCTGGCGCAGCTGCTCGCGCTGCGCGGCAGCATCGACAACATCGACGCGGCACTGATCCACATGCTGGCCGAGCGGTTCCGCTGCACCAAGGCGGTCGGCGAGTTGAAGGCGCGCAGCGCCATGCCGGCCGCCGATCCGGAGCGCGAGGCACACCAGGTGGCGCGGCTGCGCGCGCTGGCACGGGAGGCGCGGCTCGACCCGGATTTCGCCGAGAAGTTCCTGGCGTTCGTGATCCGAGAGGTGATCCGCCACCACGAGGCCATTCCCCGTCGCGGCGACGGCCGCGATCCTTGACCGCGGCCTGCCGCCTGCTGCTGCTGCGGCACGCCCGGGCGGTCACGGCGCAGGAGGAGGAGTCTGACGCGTCGGATCGCTCCAGGGCGCTGTCGCCGGGCGGTCGCCGCGACGCGGCGGCGCTCGGGGAACAACTCCGCCAGCGCGCGCTGGCGCCGGAGCAGGCCCTGGTCAGCCCGGCGCTGCGCACCCGCGAGACCTTCGATCTGCTGTGCCCGTTCGCGCCGGCATCGCCGCGCTCGACGTTTCCCGACGCGCTCTACCTCGCCGCCCCGCGCACCCTGCTGGCGATGCTGCGCGAGCGGGACGAGGCACGAGGCAGCCTCCTGCTGGTCGGGCACAATCCCGGCCTGCACGAGCTGGCCCTGATCCTGACCGGCGGCCACGAGCTGCTGCGGGCCGGCTTCCCGACCTGCACCCTCGCCCTGTTCGGGTTCGAGGGCAGCTGGGCGGGACTGGCGCCGCGCGGCGCGCGACTGCTGGAGGTGCTGCGGCCGTGAGCGGCTGCGGCCGTTGTCAGGTGCGTCGCGACGCCATAGATCTGAAGCCCGCCCCGGCGTGCCGCCGACCCACCGATCAGAACAGGAAGATGCCATGAGCGTGACCGCAGACGCCTCCGTCACCATCAGCCTGGATCACAGCGGACGGTCGGCGCGGCTGCCGCTGCTCACCGGCACGCTGGGCCCCCCGGTCGCCGACATACGCAAGCTGCACACCGAACTCGGGATCTTCACCTACGACCCCGCCTATGGCGGCACCGCGGCCTGCGAGAGCAAGATCACCTATATCGACGGCGACGAGGGCGTGCTGCTGCATCGCGGCTACCCGATCGACCAGCTGGCGGAGCGTGCGACCTTCCCGGAGGTCGCCTACCTGCTGCTGAACGGCGAGCTGCCGAACCGCGCGCAGAACGACGGCTTCGTCAAGCAGATCAAGAACCACACCATGCTGCACGAGCAGCTCCGGCACTTCTACAACGGCTTCCGACGCGACGCGCATCCGATGGCGGTGATCTGCGGCGTCGTCGGCGCGCTGTCGGCGTTCTACCACGACAGCCTGGACATCAACGACCCGGCGCACCGCGCGCTCTCGGCGCTGCGCCTGATCGCCAAGATGCCGACCATCGCCGCCTGGACCTACAAATACACCCAGGGGATGCCCTTCATATATCCGCGCAACGATCTCGGCTACGCCGAGAACTTCCTGCACATGATGTTCGCGATGCCCTCGGAGCCCTATCAGGTGAGCCCGGTTCTGGCGCGCGCGCTGGACCGCATCCTGATCCTGCACGCCGACCACGAGCAGAACGCCTCGACCAGCACGGTGCGGCTGGCCGGCTCCACCGGCGCCAACCCGTTCGCCTGCATCGCCGCCGGGATCGCCTCGCTGTGGGGTCCGGCGCATGGCGGCGCCAACGAGGCGGTGCTGAAGATGCTCAACGAGATCGGCTCCAAGGAGCACATTCCCGATTTCATCCGCAAGGTGAAGGACAAGAGTAGCGGCGTGAAGCTGATGGGCTTCGGCCACCGGGTCTACAAGAACTTCGACCCGCGCGCGAAGATCATGCAGGCGACCTGCCACGAAGTGCTCGGCGAACTCGGCATCCATGACGAGCCGCTGCTGCAGCTCGCCGTCGAGCTGGAGCGGATCGCCATCGAGGACGACTATTTCGTCTCGCGCAAGCTGTATCCGAACGTCGATTTCTACTCGGGCATCATCCTCAAGGCGATGGGCATCCCGACCAGCATGTTCACCGTGCTGTTCGCCGTCGCCCGCACCGCCGGCTGGATCAGCCAGTGGAAGGAGATGATCGAGGAGCCCGGCCAGCGCATCGGCCGGCCGCGTCAGATGTATACCGGGGCGGCCCTGCGCGACCTGGTGCCGCTCGCCGAACGATCCTGAACCGGCGACGCGCCGGCTCGCGGCCGGTCAGTCGCAGTCGCAGCCGGGGGTCGGACCTTCGGCCTCGCGGACGACGTGATGATCGATCCACTCCGAGACCAGCCGCCTCGCCTCGTTGAGCGAGGCTTCCGGATGATGGATGCGATACAGGGTGGTGCAAGCGAGGAACGCCCGCATGTCCGCGGTGCCACAGCCGCGCAGCTCGCGGTAGGCGGTCACGACGGCACGCTCGCAGTTGCGGGCGATCATGCTGGTTTCACCGTCCAAGGCAGCCTCTTGCAAATCGTTCTCAGTTAAGTCCTCAAAACTAGACCGTGTGGTCAGGCTCGCGCAAGCGACTCCTCCGTGATCGGCTGGCCCCCTACCGCCGCCGGTCGGCGTTGCCGAAGCGGGCGCGTATCTCGCGCGCGATGCGTCCTGCCTCGTCGAGCGGCTGACGCGGCCATGGCGACAGGTCGTCGAGCAGCGGGCGCACCTGGCCGGCGAGGCGCATGCGCTCCAGCAGCATCCGGGCGTCGCGCCGCTCGCTTCCCGCGGCCGCCACGAACACCGGCGCCGAGGTCGCGCAGGCCTCGGAGAGCGTCAGCACCCCGACCCCGCCCGTCACCACGACGTCGGCGTGGCCGAGGAAGCCCAGCGTCGGGTCCTCGCCCGGCTCGCCGCTGCGGTAGATGAGGTGAAGGCAGCCGGCGAGACCGCCCGACAGCGCCTCCGAGGCCGCCTTCGGACAGGGCAGCACGGAGGCCATGACGCAGCCGCCGCGCTCGCGCGCCATCGCGGCGACCCGGCGGCCCAGGGTGAGTGCGGCCTTGTGGTCGGAGCCGCCGAACAGCAGCACGATCCGGGGATGCGGCAGGTGCGACAGCCGCTCCGCCCAGAGATCGCGCGCCCGCGCCAGCAGCCCGGGCGATACCACGTTGGGCGCGCCGAGCACCGAGATCACCCGATCCGACGCTGCCGGAGCGGTCGCGGACGACCCCGGCAGCTGTCGTTGCGGCAGCACCGTCAGGTCGAACGGCAGCCAGCCCGACAGGCGCTCGATCGGGAAGCGGGGGGTGGCGCAGTGCACCACGCGGCAGCCATGACGCGATCGCAGCAGCAGCGCGCGCAGCCCGGATCCGGCGCCTGCGGAGAGCACGAGGCCGGGTCCGGGACCGCCGGGCCGATGCGGCTCGCCGGGTGCCGCGGTCAGCCTGCGGAACGGCAGCCCCAGACGCCCGGCGATGGCACTCGCCTGCCCGGCCGCAGGACTGCGTGGATCGTCCAGCACCCAGACCGGCGCCTGCGGCAGCAGAGCCAGGTTCATGCGCGGCCGCTCGGGGCGGACGGGCCGCCGGCGGTGCTCTCGGCGCACGATGGATTTCCTGCGGTCATGCGGCTACTGCTGCCCGATCATGCGAAGGATTGCGAGGATGGCGATATCGGGCTCGGCGTCGGACATCGGTCTGCCTGTCGGCGGTAGCACGGACTGGGACCGCGACACGGCACTCACGACGGCGCGGCTGCTGCTGGAGATCAAGGCGGTGAATTTCCGCCCCGAAGAGCCCTATACGCTGACATCCGGCTGGAGATCCCCCGTCTATATCGACTGCCGTCGTATCATCTTCTTCCCGCGCGCCCGGGCCAAGATCGTCGAGCTCGGCGTCGAGAAGATCGGCCGCCACGTCGGCTACGAGAGCATCGACGTCGTGGCCGGCGGCGAGACCGCAGGCATCCCGTTCGCAGCCTGGATCGCGGACCGCATGCTCGCCCCGATGGCCTATGTCCGCAAGAAGCCGAAGGGCTTCGGACGCAACGCCCTGATCGAGGGCGATGTTCCGGAAGGCAAGCGCACGCTGCTGGTCGAGGACCTGACCACCGACGGCGCCTCGAAGATCCAGTTCGCCCGCGCCCTGCGCGAGGCGGGCGCGATCGTCAACCACGCCTTCGTGGTGTTCTTCTACGGGGTCTTCCCCGGCGCGCATCGCACGCTCGCCGACATGGACATCCAGCTGCACGCGCTGTGCACCTGGTGGGACGTGCTGGAGGCCTGCGCCGAGCGCCCCTACTTCCCGGAGAGCGCGGCCTCCGAGGTGCGGCGCTTCCTGGAGGACCCGTGCGCCTGGTCGGCGAGGCACGGCGGCGTGGCATCGGCCGAGGAGGCCCTGGCGCGCAAGGCGGCGAAGGACGAGTAGCGCCCGCCGCGGCTGGCATGGCTGCCCGTGTCCTCGCGTTCGACTCCGGCATCGGCGGCTACGGCATCGCGGGTGCGCTGCGCGACCGCCTGCCCGGCGCCTGGATCACCATGCTGGCAGACAACGCGTTCTACCCGTATGGAGAGGTGCCGGACGAAGCCCTGGTCGCGCGCATCGAGCGGGTGATCGGCGAGGCGATCCGCGACCTCGCCCCCGACGCGATCGTGGTCGCCTGCAACACCGCGAGCACGGTGGCGCTCGGCGCGCTGCGCGCCCGCTTCGACCTGCCGTTCATCGGCTGCGTGCCGCCGATCAAGTGGGCCGCCTCGCTCAGCCGCACCCGACATATCGGTCTGCTGGCGACGCGGGCGACGGTGCGCCGCCCCTACCTGTCGGAGCTCGCGCGGCGCTTCGCCCCGGACTGCCGCCTGATCGCGCACGGCGCGCGTGGCCTCGCCGACCTCGCCGAGGCGGCGTTCCGTGGCATCGCGATCGACCGCGGCGCGATCCGGGACGAGCTCGAGACCCTGTTCGGCCAGGAG
>CAXTOE010000097.1:6906-9103 GCA_964245685.1 uncultured Acetobacteraceae bacterium
CCAGGAGGGCGGCGAGGCGAGCGACATCGTCGGCAGCGGCTGCACCCACTACAGCTTCCTGCTGGAGGCGCTGCGCGACGCCTCCCCGCGGCGGATCGTCTGGCTGGATCCGGCGCAGGCGGTGGCGCGGCGCACGGAGGCGGTGCTCGCTGGGCTCGACGTGGATCCCGGCGGCGCGGGAGGCGGCGAGGCGGTGTTTACAGCATTGCCCGGCCAGCCGGAGGCGCTGCGGACGAGCCTGGGGCGGCTCGGGTATGACGGCTTCTCGCTGTTCCCGGTCGGGGAGAGGATAGGCAAGGGCTCCGCCCTTGACCCGCTGGGGCCGGTGGCCCCAGACCCCGAATTCATCGAGTGACGGATTTCGAAGGCTTCGCCTTTGATGGGGTTCAAGGGGCAAAGCCCCTTGCCTTCGCATGCGGCTAACGGCCGCGGCTGACCGTGTAGAGCGCCACGTCGCCCATCAGCCGCCGGATCCGGGTGTCGGGGAACGGACGCAGCGCGTCGCGCGCCGCCTGGGCATACTGGCCGGCGCGACGCAGCGTCACGCCGATCGCGTCGCGTCGTGCGATCAGCGTCATCGCGTGGTCGAGGTCGTCGTCGCCGTGCTCGCTCATCTCGATCACCCGGCGCCAGAACACCCGCTCGGCCTCGTCGCCGCGCTCGTAGGCGGTCAGCACCGGCAGGGTGATCTTGCCCTCGCGGAAATCGTCGCCGACGGTCTTGCCGAGGGCCGCCTGATCGGCGGCATAATCCAGGGCATCGTCGACGAGCTGGAACGCCATGCCCAGGTTGGTGCCGAACGCCTCCAGCGCCAGCTCCTCCGGCTCCGGGCGGCAGGCGACGACGGCGCCCACACGGCAGGCGGCGGCGAACAGGGCGGCGGTCTTGCCGTGAATCACCTGCAGGTAGCGCTCGACCGGGGTGGAGAGGTCGTTCTGCGTCGCCATCTGCAGCACCTCGCCTTCGGCGATGGTGGCGGCGGCGGCGGACAGGATCGCCATCACCTTGAGCGAGCCGTCGTCGGTCATCAGCTGGAAGGAGCGGGCAAACAGGAAATCGCCGACCAGCACCGACGCCTTGTGGCCGAACACCGCATTGGCGCTCGCCAGGCCGCGCCGCAGCTGGCTGTCGTCGACCACGTCGTCGTGCAGCAGCGTCGCGGTGTGGATGAACTCGACGCAGGCGGCGAGGCCGACATGTCGGGCGACCGGACGCGACGCCAGCCCGGACTCCGGGACGTAGCCGCAGAGGCGGGCGGAGGCCAGGGTGAGCAGCGGCCGCAGCCGCTTGCCGCCCGCCGCCACCAGGTGCGCCGCGAGCTGCGGGATCAGCGGCACCGGGCTGTCCATGCGCGCCACGATCGCCCGATTGCACGCCGCCATGTCGTCCTCGAGCAGTTCCGACAATGCCCGCAGCGCATCGTCCTCGCCCGCCGCGATCACCGGCCTCGGGGTCAGGAGCCCGGGCTCGCCGCCGCGTCGCACGCCCGGCTCGCGTTCGGAGACGGACGGAGCAGGCAAAGTCGAAGCGGGTAGGTTGGCGGCAAGGCGCAAGCACGATCCTCCCGACCTCGATGGGGTGCGAGGGACATATGAGTGGCGGTGGAGGGAGGGTCAAGCGGACCGAACGCCCGCCAGGAGGTACAAGATCGGCATGACCAGGACAGGCGCCGGCCGGGTGCCGCGGGCGGCGGGCTGATGCAGCAGACCACCGACGGCGCGCTGCTCGACGGCAGGCTCAGCTACCGGCAGTTCCGGCACGGCTATCGCAGCGGCATCGAGCCGGTGCTGCTGGCCGCGGGGGTGCCGGCGCGGCCGGGTCAGCGCGTGCTGGAGGCGGGCTGCGGCGCCGGGGCGGCGCTGATGTGCCTGTGCGCGCGGGTGGAGGGGCTTCAGGGCGTCGGAATCGAGGCCGATCCCGCCACCGCCGCCCTCGCCCGCCACAACTGGGACGCCAACGGGCTCGACCGGCTGGTCCTGCACCAGGCGCTGCTGGGCGAGATCCCCGACGGCATCGGCCGGTTCGACCACGCGATAGCCAATCCGCCCTGGCATCGCGTCGATGCCACCGCCTCGCCGCTGGGAGGGCGCGACCTCGCCAGGCGCGCGCGGCCGGGGCTGCTGGACGAGTGGATCGCGGGCCTCGCCGCCCTGCTGCGGCCGGGCGGCACGCTGGTGATCTGCGGCGCCACCTCCGG
>CAXTOE010000098.1:0-326 GCA_964245685.1 uncultured Acetobacteraceae bacterium
CCTCGATCGAGAACGACCACGCGCACCGCCACTCGACCGGCGGCGGCATGAGCCTGTCGATCCCGATGCAGTAGCACGACGCGGCGCGCGTCTCAGGCCGGCGCGTCGGGCTCGCCCGGTCGCGTCAGCCGGACGCTGTCGCCGACCAGGCCGCGGGCGTAGTCCGCGGCCAGGAACGGCCGCAGGTCCTCGGCGCGCTCGCCGACGCCGACCGCGTGCACCGGCAGGCCGAACGCCTCCGCCAGCGCCACCACGATGCCGCCGCGCGCGCTGCCGTCCAGCTTGGTCACGATCAGGCCGGTGACCTGCACCATCTCCCTGAACCC
>CAXTOE010000098.1:336-9051 GCA_964245685.1 uncultured Acetobacteraceae bacterium
AGTGCGGCGCCTCGGGATCGAACTTGCGCAGCACGCGTATGATCTTGGCGAGCTCCTCCATCAGCGCGCCCTTGTTGTGCAGCCGCCCCGCGGTGTCGATCAGCAGCAGGTCCGCACCCTGCTCGCGCGACTTCGCCAGCGCCTCGTAGGCGAGGCCGGCCGCGTCCGCGTTCGGTGGCCCGGAGATCACCGGCGCACCCACACGCTCGCCCCAGATCTGCAGCTGCTCGACCGCCGCGGCGCGGAAGGTGTCGCCGGCGACCAGCACCGGACGCAGTCCGTCGCGGCCGGCCTGCAGCGCCATCTTGCCGATGGTGGTGGTCTTGCCGGTGCCGTTGACGCCCACCACCAGCACCACGTGCGGCCTGCGCGCGAGGTCGGGCACGAACGGGATCGCCACCGGCTCCAGCACCCGAGCGACCTCGGCCGACAGCGCCACCCGCACCTCCTCGTCGGTCACCTCGCGGCCGAAGCGGGTGCGGCGGAACTCGTCGATCACACGACCGGCGACGGCGGGACCGAGATCGGCCGCGATCAGCAGCTCCTCCAGCTCCTCCAGTGCCGCGTCGTCCAGGCGGCGGCGGCTGAACACCGCGGTGATGCCGCCCAGCTTCTGCGTGCTGCGCGACAGCCCCTCCTTGAGGCGGCCGAAGAAACCGAGCGCCATTCAGATCCTCTCCGCCAGCAGCCCGGCGCTGTCCGCACCCCGCACGATCGCCGGCACGACCCGCCCGGCCTCGCCTAGCGCGCCCGCCACGCCGCGCACCGGCGCGAAATGCTGCGAGTGCCCGGCGCCGTCGGTCTCCAGCAGCACCCGGATCTCCCGGCCGACCAGGCCGGCATGGAAGGCCGCGGACACCGCCTGTCCCGCCTCGCGCAGCCGCCGCGCGCGCGCGCGGCGCACCGCGACCGGCACCGCCGGCATTCGCGACGCCGGCGTGCCCGGCCGCTAACTGTAGGGGAACACGTGCAGGTAGGGCAGTGCGAGGTCGCGCACGAAGGCTAGCGTCTGCTAGAACAGCAGGTCGGTCTCGGTGGGGAAGCCGGCGATCAGGTCGGCGCCGATGGCGATGTCCGGACGCAGCCGACGTGCCCGCGCGATCACCGCGGCCGCATCGGCGCTCAGGTGGCGGCGCTTCATCCGCTTGAGGATGAGGTCCGCACCGGCCTGCAGCGACAGATGCAGGTGCGGCATCAGCCGCGGCTCTCCCTCCAGCAGCCGCCACAGATCCTCGTCGATCTCCACCGGGTCGAGCGACGAGAGCCGCAGCCGCTCGAGGCCCGGCACCAGCGCCAGCAGGCGTCGTGCCAGCTGGCCCAGCGCCGGCCGGCCCGGCAGGTCGGTGCCGTAGCAGGTGATGTCGACGCCGGTCAGCACCACCTCGGAGAAGCCCGCCCGCACCAGGGCGCGCACCTGCTCGACCACGACGCCGACCGGCACCGAGCGGCTGGGGCCGCGCCCGAACGGGATGATGCAGAAGCTGCAGCGATGGTCGCACCCCTGCTGCACCTGCACGAACGCTCGCGCGCGGCCGGCGAACTCGGTGACCAGGTGCGCCGCCGTCTCGCGCGCGGCCATGATGTCCGACACGCCGCCAGGTCCGGCGAGTGCCGCCTCCGACCAGCTTTCGGCGCTGAGCTTCTCCTGGTTGCCGATCACGCGGGCGACGCCAGGCAGGGTGCGCCAGGCGGCGGGATCGATCTGCGCCGCGCAGCCGGTGACCACGATGCGCGCCTCGGGCCGCTCGCGATGCGCGCGGCGGATCGCCTGTCGCGCCTGACGCTCGGCCTCCGCGGTGACGGCGCAGGTGTTGACGATCACCAGCCCCTCCGCGGCGGCCAGGCCGGCCGCGTGACCGCGCATCACCTCGCTCTCGTAGAGGTTGAGCCGGCAGCCGAAGGTGAGGATCTCGGGCGCGCTCACCACAGGCTGATCCGGCCGGTGAACACGGTGGCGGTGGGACCGGTCAGCAGCACGTGCCCGTCCTCGCGCCAGCTCACCTGCAGCCGCCCACCCGGCATCTCGACCGCGGCCTCCCGACCGGTCAGACCGCGGCGATGCGCGTTGACCAGCGCGGCACAGGCGCCGGAGCCGCAGGCCAGCGTCAGGCCGCTGCCGCGCTCCCACACCACCAGCCGGATATCCCGGGCGCGGACCTGCGCGAAGCCGACGTTGCAGCCGTCCCATATCGACCCGGACCTGCCGCTCCGCTAGGATCTCCGCCGGCAGCGGCCCGGCGAGACCGTCGAGCCGGATCCGGCTGCGGCCGGTCTCGGCCGCGACCAGGGTGGCGGCGCATCGCGTGCCGTTGCCGCAGGCGCCGGATTCCGTGCCGTCGCTGTTGAAGAAGCGCACGAACGCGTCGCTGCCTGGCTCCCGCGGCGGCTGCAGCACGATCAACTGGTCGCAGCCGATGCCGGTCCTGCGGTCGGCGAGGCGCGCCATCTGCTCGGGTGCCAGCCGCAACGGCTGCACGCGCTCGTCCAGCACGACGAAGTCGTTGCCTGCTCCCTGCATCTTGGTGAAGTCGACCTGCATGCGCGACCTTATAGGACGAGGCTGCCTTCGGCGCGAAGGGCTGGCATCGAGGCCGCCTGGTGCGTCAGCCGCCGGCTCAGTCGCCGCGGATCAGCGTGCCGGGACCTGCCGCGGTGAACAGCTCCAGCAGGCAGGCATGCGGCACCCGGCCGTCCAGGATCACGGCCGCCTTGGCGCCGTCGCGCACGGCGGCGATGCAGGTCTCCACCTTCGGGATCATGCCGCCGTGGATCATGCCGCTGGCGATGCCGGCGCGCGCCTGCTCGGCGCTGAGCTCCTCGATCAGCCGCCTGTTGTCGTCGAGCACGCCCGGCACGTCGGTCAGCATCAGCAGCCGGGTGGCGCCGAGCGCGCCGGCGATGGCACCCGCGGCGGTGTCGGCGTTGATGTTGAAGGTCTCGCCCGCGGCGCCGACGCCCACCGGCGCGATCACCGGGATCAGCCCCGAGCCGGACAGCGCGTAGAGCAGCCGGGTATCGATGCGGTCCGGCTGGCCGACGAAGCCGAGATCCAGCACGCTCTCGATGCGGCTGTTCGGGTCGCGCACCGTGCGCTGCAGCTTGCTCGCCCGGATCAGCCCGCCATCCTTGCCGGAGATGCCGACGGCGAGGGCGCCCGCCCGGTTGATCAGCTCGGCCACGTGCTTGTTCACCGAACCGGACAGGACCATCTCGATGATCTCGACCATCGCCGCGTCGGTGACGCGCAGCCCCTCGATGAAGCTCGACTTGATCGCGAGGCGCTCCAGCATGGCGTTGATCTGCGGACCGCCGCCATGCACCACCACCGGGTTGACCCCGACCGTCTTGAGCAGCGCGATGTCGTGGCCGAACGCCTCCGACAGCGCCGCGTCACCCATGGCGTGGCCGCCGTACTTCACCACGATGGTGTCGCCGGCGTAGCGGCGCAGGTAGGGCAGCGCCCGCGCCAGCGTCGCCGCCTGCTCGCGCGCCGCCTTCAGGGCCTCCTCGCTCAGGCTCATGATCCGGCTCCCGTCACCGTGCGAACGAAGCCTGCGCCGGCAGCGCCAGTTCCGCCAGTGCGGCGCGCAGCGCGGCGATGCCGGCGCCGGTCTCGCTGCTGGTCGCGATCGTCTCCGGATGCGCCGCCGGATGGGTGCGCACCAGCGCCGCGACGGCGGCCAGCTTGGCCGCGAGCGCGCCCGGCTTGACCGCGTCGGTCTTGGTCAGCACCAGCTGGAAGATCACGGCCGCGCGGTCGAGCAGCTTCATCACCGCGAGGTCGCTGGGCTTGAGCTCGATCCGCGCGTCGAGCAGCAGCACCACGCGACGCAGCGTCGGGCGGCCGCGCAGGAAATCGAACATCAGCCCCTGCCAGTCCTCCTTCACCGCGCGCGCCGCCTGGGCGTAGCCGTAGCCCGGCATGTCCACCAGGGTGAGGCGGTCGCCCAGGGTGAAGAAGTTGAGCTGCTTGGTGCGGCCCGGCTGCGACGAGGCACGGGCCAGCGCACGCCGGCCGGTCAGCGCGTTGAACAGGGTGGACTTGCCGACGTTGGAGCGGCCGGCGAAGGCGATCTCCGGGCGGTCCGGCTGCGGCAGCTGGTCGAGGCGCTGGGCGGCGTAGAAGAACTGGCAGTCGGCGGCGAACAGCAGCCGTCCGGCCTCGAGCGCCTCGGCCTGCTCCTGCTCGCTGCGCGGCCGGTCTTCGAAGAGCTCGCTCAGCTGCGCGCCGGACGCACCGCCCGTCCGCCCCCGAGCCGGGTGCTGCGCATGATCAGCCATTGCTGCGCCACCGTCAGCGTGTTGTTCCAGCAGTAATAGATCACCAGGCCGGCGGGCTGGCGGGCGAGGACGAAGGTGAAGATCAGCGGCATGATCTGGAACAGCCTGGCCTGGGTCGGGTCCGGCGGCGGCGGGTTCATGCGCTGCTGGGCGAACATGGTGATGCCCAGGATGATCGGCCAAACGCCGAGGTGCAGGATCGGGCTGAGCGCCGTCGGGTCGAACGGGATCAGGCCGAAGCCGTTGAACAGGTTGGTCGGATCCGGCGCCGAGAGGTCGCGGATCCAGCCGAAGAACGGCGCGTGGCGCATCTCGATGGTGACGTAGAGGTCCTTGTAGAGGCACCAGAACACCGGGATCTGCACCAGCATCGGCAGGCAGCCGCTGGCCGGGTTGACGCCCTCGCTCTTGTAGAGCGCCATCATCTCCTGGTTCATCTTCATCGGGTCGTCCTTGTGACGCTCCCGCACCGCGGTCATCTTCGGCGACAGCAGCTTCATCTTGCTCATCGAGCGGAACGACTTGGTCGCCAGCGGGAAGAACAGGGTCTTGACGATCAGGGTGAAGGCGAGCAGCGCGAGGCCGAAATTGCCCAGCACCGTGTTGAGCCAGTCGAGCACGGTGAAGATCGGCTTGGTCAGGAACGCGAACCAGCCGAAATCCACCGCCTTCCAGAAATCGGTGGCGTGCAGCCCGGCCTCGTAGCGCTCCAGCAGGTGCACCTCCTTGGCGCCGGCGAAGACGTGGCTGACGCTGGATGCGGTCGCACCGGGTGCCACCACGACCGGCGCCTGAGCGATGAAGTCGATCTGGTAGGTGCCCGCACCGGCATTCGGCACGTAGCGGTAGCTGCCGGTCTCGGCGACGCCCGCGGCCGGAAGGATCGCGGTCAGCCAGTACTTGTCGGTGATGCCGGCCCAGGCCGCCTGGATGCCGGCAGACTGGGTGGCGCTCCAGCCGACGCCGCCGTTGGCGGCGGAGTCGCTCTGCACCGACTTGTAGGACATCTCCTGCAGTCGGCCGCCGATCACCGCGATCGGGCCCTCGTGCACCAAGTAGCCGCCGGTCACCGCCGGCGTGTAGGCGCGGCTGACGCGTGACCAGGGATACAGCGACACCGGCTGGGCGCCCACGTTGCGCACGCGCTGCTCGACGCTGAACATGAAGTCGCGATCGACCGAGAACACCAGCTGGAAGATCAGCCCGGCGCCGTTGTCCCACGACAGGGTCAGCGGCGTGCCGGTGGACAGCGCCGGCTTGTCGGCGGTCCAATGCGTCCGGCCGTCCGGCAGCCGCAGGGTGCTGCCGGGTGCCGCACTCCAGCCGAGCTGCACCAGGTTGGGCTGCGGATCCGATCCGGGCTCCAGCACCCGCACCTGCGGCGAGTTGCCCTGCACCGTCTCGCGGTAGTCGCGCAGCACCAGGTCGTCGAGCTTGGCGCCGGTGAGGTCGATGCTGCCGTGTACGCGCGGCGCCTCGATCGGCAGCCGGACTCCGCTCCTGAGCTCGTCCTGCGGCGTGGGCACCGCCACCGGCTGACTGCCGGCCGTGGCCGGATCGGTGATCGGTCGCGGCGCGTCGCCGGGGGGTGTCGCCTGCGTGCTCTGCGTCGCCTGCTGATGCAGCGCCTGGCGGTTCTGCTTGGGCATCAGCAGCTCGAAGCCGAGCAGGATCGCGACCGAGAGCACGACGGCGAGGATGAGGCGGTTGTTGTCCATCAGGGCGCGGCCGGACTCTCGAGATTATCGGCTGAGGGGTGGGGCACCGGATCATGGCCGCCGGCGCACCAGGGGTTGCAGCGCAGCACGCGCCGGGAGGCGAGCCAGCCGCCGCGCAGCGCGCCGTGCCGCGCCAGCGCCTCGAGGGCGTAGTCGCTGCAGGACGGCGTGAAGCGACAGTGCGGCCCGAGCACCGGCCGCAACGCCAGCTGATGGAGCCGCACGGCGCCGCCCAAGACGCGAGCCGATACGCTGGGCATCAGCGGCCACCGTCCGGCGCGGCGGGCACCGTCTTGCGGATCGCGCGCGCGAGGTCGTCGATCAGCGCCGCGAAGCGTCGACCGCGGGTTCCATCGCGGCCGATCAGCACCAGGTCGACGCCGCGCGGCGCCGCGTGGCGAAGGGCCTGCTCGCGCAGCAGCAGGCGAGCCGCCTCGCGCAGCCGGCGTCGGGTGCGGTTGCGCACCACCGCGTTGCCGACCTTCTTGGTGACGGTGAAGCCGAGCCGGGCCGGCGCCGCGTCGCCGCGGGTCAGCGCCTGCAGCACCAGCCCCGGCATCGCTGCCTTGCGGCCGCCGGCGGCGACGCGCAGGAACTCCGCCCGACGCTTCAGTCGGATCGCGGGCGATGCCATCGTCCTACTTCCACAGGGCCGGCCGCCCGGGCGACCGGCGGGTCATCAGGCGGAAAGGCGCTTGCGGCCCTTGGCACGGCGATTGGCGAGCACGCGTCGGCCGCCGACGGTTTCCATGCGGGCGCGGAAACCATGGCGGCGCTTGCGAACCAGCTTGGACGGTTGATAGGTGCGCTTCACGACGAGATTTTCCTATTCGACGAGATCGGGCCGGTGGACGAGATCCGGAGCTGCGCCCGCGGCCGCGGCGATCCGTGCTGAAGAGCCGCGGCTTATAGTCGCGCGAGGCCGCTCGCGTCAACTCGACAACATGGCGCCGCCGCTCGGGTTGGCCTAAACCGGCAGTCGGAACAGGGAGCCCCGCGCATGACTCGAACCGCCGAGGACCAGGACCTTGTCGATACGCTGACGAAACGTGCTGAGCAGGCGGAAGCACAGCTCGGCGAGAAGCTTCGCGAGCACGAGCAGGCGCTGTCGCGGCTGCGGCACGACCTGCGCGGCATCCTGTCGCCCGCCCTGCTGCTCGCCGACCGGCTGCTGACCAGCCAGGACCCGCTGGCCAAGCGCACCGCGGAGACCATGATCCTCACCATCGAGCGCGCCGAGAAGGCGCTGGCGAAGAAGAGCTGAGATCACGCGGCTCCGGGACGTCCGACCATGAACCTGCCGCCCGAAGCGCCGCGCCTGCCGCAGCATCTGCTCGATCACGCGACACTGCTGTCCGACCGGATGTCGATGCTGCCGCTGCTGCCACGGGGCGCCGTGTTCGCCGAGGTCGGCGTCGGGCTCGGCGATTTCTCGTAGGCCGTCCTCTCGGCCTGCGAACCCGCACTGTTCCTGGCCATCGACCGGTTCGACCTGCACGAGCTGCCCGAGCTGTGGGGCCAGTCCCCGGCGGTGCTGTTCGGCGGCCGCAGCCACGGCGACGCATACCGCACGCGTTTCGCGCAGGAGGCGGCCTCGGGCCGGCTGCGCATCCGCGCCGGCGACAGCCACGCGTGCATCGCGCAGCTGCCGGACGGCAGCGTCGACGCGATGTATATCGATGCCGACCATCGCGAGGAGGCGGTTCGCCGCGACCTCGCGGCGGCACGCCCCAAGGTGCGCGACGGCGGCTGGATCATCGTCAACGACTACCTGATGGTCGCGGCCCTGGGCGACGCCATCCCGTACGGCGTCGTGAATGCGACCAACAGGTTCATGATCGAGCACCGGTGGAGGGTGCGCTACTTCGCCCTGCAGACCCGCATGTTCTGCGACGTGGCGCTGCGCCAGCACCGGGTCCTGCAGCAGGCCGCGCCGTCGGTCGCGGCGCTGGCCGCCGAGTGCGACCGACTGCGCGCCGACCTGAACATGCTGCGCCGCTCCGGCTCCTGGCGCGCGACGGCGCCGCTGCGGGCGCTGTCGCGGCTCAGCGGCCGCCCGCTCAGACGAGTGTTCGGCCGAGGGGCCGCCGGCGCGCTCAGGAAGACGCCGCCGGGGCCATCCCGTCACGCTGGATCAGCTCGATCTTGTAGCCGTCGGGGTCCTGCACGAAGGCGATCACGGTGGTGCCGAACTTCACCGGCCCGGCCTCGCGCGTGACCGTGCCGCCGCCCGTGCGCACCTGATCGACGGCGGCCGCCACGTCCGGCACGCCGACGGCGAAGTGCCCGAACCCGGTGCCGACCTCGTAGCCCTCGTCCTGGCCCCAGTTGTAGGTCAGCTCGATCTCGGCCTGGCCGTGCGCGTTGTCGTCGTAGCCGACGAACACCAGCGTGTACTCGCCGGCGGGGACCTCGGTGCGGCGCAGCTCGCGCAGCCCGAGCAGCCGGTAGAAGGCGATGCTCCGGTCGAGGTTCTTGACCCGTACCATGGTGTGCAGGTAGCTGGCGCTCATCGCGATTCTCCGTGGGATGCCGGGCCACCCTCGGGCTCGACTCCGAACAGGAACAGGCCAGACCGGTCGGCGGTTGCGATGCAGGCCGCGACATCGGTGAGCAATGTGCCGCCGGCTTCGACCGCGACGCCGCGCAGGCCCGCGGCGGCCGCGCCCTCGAGGGTGCGCGGCCCGATCGTCGGCAGGTCGGCGCGACGCTCCTG
>CAXTOE010000099.1:0-1236 GCA_964245685.1 uncultured Acetobacteraceae bacterium
GCCGAGGCGGCGATCGGGCTCGCCATCGTGACGGTGTACTTCCGCAACCGTGGCTCGATCGAGGTCGAGGACGCGCGCTCGATGCACGGCTGAGCGGGCGGGGATGAGGGGCTGAGATGAGTTCGCTGTTCGCCATCGCGGTGTTCGCGCCGCTGTTCGGCGCGATCGTCGCCGGCCTGTTCGGAGCGGTGATCGGCGACCGGGCGGCACGCTGGGTCAGCATCGGCCTGATGCTGCTGGCCTCCGTGTGCGCGCTTGCGGCACTGGCCCAAGGTGTCGCGCAAGGCTCGCCGACCATCGCCGTGCCGGTCTCTGACTGGATCCAGGCCGGCGGCTTCCATGCCGCCTGGACGCTGCGCTTCGATGCGCTGTCCGCCGAGATGGTGGCGATGGTCACCTGTGTCGCCACCCTGATCCACATCTACAGCGTCGGCTACATGAGCCACGAGGAGACCCCGGTCGCGCGCTTCTTCGCCTACCTGTCGCTGTTCAGCTTCGCGATGCTGATGCTGGTGAGCTCGGACAACCTGATCCAGCTGTTCTTCGGCTGGGAGGGGGTGGGCCTCGCGAGCTACCTGCTGATCGGCTACTGGTACGACCGGCCGAGCGCTCAGGCCGCCGCCAACAAGGCCTTCGTGGTCAACCGCGTCGCCGACCTGTTCTTCATGGTCGGCATCGCGCTCGCCTTCGTGCAGTTCGGCACCGTCAGCTACGACAACATCTTCGCCCTGGTGCCCTCGCACCAGCAGGCGATCTATCACCTGTTCGGCACCGACATGCGCGCCTACGAGGTGATCGGGGTGCTGCTGTTCATCGGCGCGATGGGCAAGTCGGCACAGCTGTTCTTCCACACCTGGCTGCCCGACGCGATGGAGGGTCCGACGCCGGTCTCGGCACTGATCCACGCCGCCACCATGGTCACCGCCGGCGTGTTCCTGCTGGCGCGGATGTCGCCGCTGATCGAGTTCGCACCGGTGACCAAGGACCTCGTCGTGCTGATCGGCGCCTCGACCTGCTTCTTCGCCGCCACCGTCGGGCTGGTGCAGCCCGACATCAAGCGCACCATCGCCTACTCGACCTGCTCGCAGCTCGGCTACATGTTCATGGCCTGCGGCGTCGGCGTCTACCAGGCGGGCATGTTCCACCTGACCACCCACGCCTTCTTCAAGGCGCTGCTGTTCCTCTCAGCCGGCTCGGTGATCCACGCGCTGCACGGCGAGCAGGACATGTTCAAGA
>CAXTOE010000099.1:1246-8915 GCA_964245685.1 uncultured Acetobacteraceae bacterium
CCACATCACCGCGCAGGCTGCCGGTGACCTGCGCGGTGATGTGGATCGGCTCGCTCGCACTCGGCGCGATCCCGCCCTTCGCCGGCTGGTGGTCGAAGGACGCGATCCTGGACGCGACCTGGGCCGCGCACACCGTGCCCGGCTTCTATGGCTGGGTGCTGGGCTCGGTCACCGCCTTCCTCACCGCGCTGTACAGCTGGCGCCTGCTGTTGCTGGTGTTCCACGGCCCGGCCCGCGACGTCCGCCTGCAGCAGGGCGCGCACGAGAGCCCGCTGGTGATGACGCTGCCGCTGATCGTGCTCGCGGTCGGCGCCGCCGCCGGCGGCTGGGCACTGGCGCCCTGGTTCATCGGCGTGCACCAGTCCGGCTTCTGGAACGGCGCCATCTTCAACGGCCCCAACAACGGCGTGCTGACCGCGATGGAGCAGATGCCGGTGGTGCTCACCCTGGTGCCGACCATCCTGTCGCTGCTCGGCATCGCCGCCGCCGTCTACGCCTACCGGCTGCGGCCGCAGCTGCCCGCGGAGCTCGCGCGTCGCGCGCCCGGGCTGCACCGCTTCCTGCTCCACAAATGGTATTTCGACGAGCTGTACGACCGCGTGTTCGTGCGTCCGTACCGCATCCTCGCCGGACTGCTCTGGCATGTCGGCGACGAGGGCATCATCCAGGGCGTGCCGGAAGGCATGGCCCGGCTGACCGCCGGCGGCTCGGCGCAGGCGGTGCGTATCCAGACCGGCTCGATCGCCGTCTACGCCTTCACCATGCTGATCGGCCTGGTGGTGCTGATGTCGACCTTCCTGATCTTCCGCTGATCGGTACGTGATGAACTGGACCCTCGCCCTGCCGGAGATCGTGCTGTCGGTCTGCGGCCTCGCCATCCTGGTGTTCGGCGTGCTGCGCACCACCGGCAACCCGGCGGTGCCCTGCACGCTGCTGACGATCGCGGCCATGGTCCTGGCCGCGGTGCTGGTGCTGACCGCCGGCGACGGCGTCGCCTACCACCGCGTGTTCGTGGCCGATGCCTTCGCCCGCTTCATGAAGGTGCTGAGCCTGGCGGGTGCGGCACTCAGCCTGATCCTGGCACTCGACTACAACCGGCGCGAGGGCATCTCGCGGTTCGAGTTCCCGGTCCTGGTGCTGTTCGCCACGGTGGGCACCATGGTGATGGCCTCCAGCGAGAACCTGATGACGCTGTATATCGGCCTCGAGCTGCAGTCGCTGGCGATCTACATCCTGTGCGCGTTCGACCGCGACCGGCTGCGCTCGGCGGAGGCCGGGCTGAAGTACTTCGTGCTCGGCTCGCTCGCCTCCGGGCTGCTGCTCTACGGCATCTCGCTGGTGTTCGGCTTCGCCGGCACCATGGAGTATCGCGGCCTGCAGACCGCACTCGCGGACTCCGCCGTGGTGCCCCCGGGGCTGGTGGTCGGCATCGTGTTCATCATCGTCGGCCTCGCCTTCAAGGTCTCGGCGGTGCCGTTCCACATGTGGACGCCGGACGTCTACCAGGGCGCGCCGGCGCCGGTCACCGCCTTCATGGCCGGGGCGCCGAAGATCGCCGCCTTCGCGCTGCTGCTGCGGGTGATGGCGGGGCCGTTCGGCCAGGTGACGCCGCAATGGCAGCTGCTGATCGAGATCCTGTCGATGGCGTCGATGCTGTTCGGAGCGCTCGCCGCGATCCCGCAGACCAGCATCAAGCGGCTGATGGCGTACTCCTCGATCGGCCACATGGGCTACGCGCTGATCGGCCTCGCCGCCGCCAGCCCGGCTGGGATGCGCGGCACCCTGGTCTACCTCGCCACCTACCTGTTCATGAACACCGGGGCGTTCGCGACCATCGTCGCGATGCGCCGGCGCGGCATCGCGGTCGAGCGCATCTCCGACCTCGCCGGGCTGAGCCGCACCGATCCCGCGCTGGCGCTGGTGATGGCGATCGTCATGTTCAGCATGATCGGGGTGCCGCCGCTGTCCGGCTTCTTCGGCAAGCTGCTGGTGTTCAGCGCCGCCCTGCGCGCCGGGATGCCGGGGCTGGTCATCGTCGGCATCGTCTCCAGCGTGATCGGTGCCGTGTACTACCTGCGCGTGGTGCGGGTGATGTATGTCGACGCGCCCGCACCCGCCTTCGACCGCAGGATGCCGTCGGTGTCGGTGGTCTCGATCGGCATGGGCGTGGTGACCGGGCTGTTCCTGCTGCTGCTGGGCCCGGTGACCAGTGCCGCGCAGGCGGCGGCGGCGACCCTGTTCAGGTGAACACCGGGCCGGACTGGCGCCTGCAGCGCCACGACGTCCTGCCCTCCACCAACGATGCCTGCATCGCGCGCGCCGAAACCGGTGAGCCGGAGTTCCTGGCGATACAGGCACGCAGCCAGACCCGGCCGCGCGGCAGCCGCGGTCGCTCCTGGACGGAGACCGGCGGGACCTTGGCGCTCTCGGTGCTGCTGCGCCCGCGGGGGATCGCTCCCTGGCCGCTGATCGCCGGCCTCGCCCTGCACGACGCCTTCTGCCTCACCCCGGCGCATGCGCGGGCGATCCGGCTGAAATGGCCGAACGACCTGACGCTGGAGGGGCGCAAGCTCGCCGGCATCCTGATCGAGGCGAGCCCCGCACCGGACGGACGTGGCTGGCTGGTGATCGGCTTCGGCGCCAACCTGGCCGTGGCGCCGGACCTGCCGGACCGGCGAGCCGCCTGCCTCGCAGAACTGGGGGTGGCCCCCTCCGCCGACGCGATGGTCGACCGCCTCCTCGACGCCCTCGGCCGTCGGCAGGCGGAGCGGGATGACCGCGCCCGGCTCCGCGCCGAGTGGCTCGACCGCGCCCACCCGACCGGGACAAAGCTTGCGGTCCGCACCGCGGACGGGCAGACAACAGGATCGTTTTCCTCGATCGCGGAAGACGGGACCCTCCTGCTCGACGTGCGAGGCGAGATCCGGCGCATCAACACCGGCGAGGTCCTGTTCATCCAGGGAGCCTGAAGCCGTGCTGCTGGTCGTCGATGCGGGCAATACCAACATCGTCTTCGCGGTGCATGACGGCGTCGCCTGGCGCGGCTCCTGGCGCATCGGCACCGAGACCAAGCGCACCTCGGACGAGTACGCGGTGTGGCTGCTGGCGCTGCTCGGGCTGGCCGGACTGGATCGCGGCCAGATCGACCGCGCGGTGATCGGCACCGTGGTGCCGGCGGCGCTGTATCACCTGCGCCGGCTGTGCCGGGACTGGTTCGCGGTCGAGCCGCTGATCGGGGCCGCCCGGCTCGACTGGGGTTTCGTCATCAACATGGACAACCCTTCCGAGGTCGGCGTCGACCGGCTGCTGAACGGGCTGGCGGCGCACCAGAAGTACGGCGGCCCGCTGATCATCATCGATTTCGGCACCGCGACCACCTTCGACGTGGTGGACTCCGAGGGCACCTACTGCGGCGGCGTGATCGCGCCGGGGATCAACCTGTCGGTGGAGGCGCTGCACCAGGCCGCCGCCCGCCTGCCGCGCATCGGCATCGGCCGTCCGCACGCGGTGATCGGGCGCAACACCCTGGTCGCGATGCGCTCCGGCATCTACTGGGGCTATATCGGCCTGATCGAGGGCATCACCGCTCGGATCCGCCAGGAATTCGTCCAGACCGCGGCTCCCGAGCGCGGCAACCACGTGCCGATGAAGGTGGTGGCAACCGGCGGCCTGGCGCCGCTGTTCTCCGAAGGCACCGACATCATCGAGCGGATCGACCCCGAGCTGACGCTGGACGGCCTGCGGCTCTTGGCTGCGCGCAACCCCACACCGACATTAACGAACGACAGAACCCGAGTAGTCGAAGGCGAATGAATGGACATGTTGAACGGCGATCTGGCTTTCCTGCCGCTGGGCGGGACGGGCGAGATCGGCATGAACCTCAATCTCTACCGATGCGACGGCGCCTGGCTCGCGGTGGATTGCGGCATCGGCTTCTCGGGCAACGACATGCCGGAGGTCGAGATCCTGATGCCCGACCCGAGCTTCATCGCCGAGCATCGCGACGCGCTGGTCGGGCTGGTGATCACGCACGCGCATGAGGACCATATCGGCGCGGTGGCGCACCTGTGGTCGCGGCTGGGCTGCCCGATCTACGCCACACCGTTCGCGGCCGCGGTGCTGCGCCGCAAGCTGGGCGAGGCGGGACTGCTCGGGCGGGTGGAACTGCATGTGGTGTCGCAGGGCAGCCGCTTCACGCTGGAGCCGTTCTCGCTGCAGTTCATCGACGTGACCCACTCGGTGCCGGAAGCCCAGGCGCTGGTGCTGCGCACGCGCTACGGCACCGTGCTGCATACCGGCGACTGGAAGCTCGACCCGCACCCGCTGGTCGGACCGCCCACCGACCTCGACGCCTTCGCCGCCCTCGGCAGGGAGGGAGTGCTGGCGATGATCTGCGACAGCACCAACGCCCTGGTGGAGGGCGAGGCCGGGTCGGAAGCCGAGGTGCGCCGCAGCCTGACCAGCCTGATCGCCGGCATCGACGGCCGCGTCGCGGTGACCTGCTTCGCCAGCAACGTGGCGCGGGTGCAGAGCATCGCGATGGCCGCGGAGGCCGCCGGCCGCTCGATCGTGGTGGTCGGCCGGTCCTTGCGCAACCTGGAGGTCGCGGCGCGCGAGTGCGGCTATCTCGAGGACGTGCCGCTGTTCCTCTCCGAGCAGGACGCCCAGGACATCCCCGACGACAACCTGCTGATGATCGTCACCGGCAGCCAGGGCGAGCCGCGCTCGGCGCTGTCGCGCATCGCCGCCGACACCCACCCGAACATCTCGCTGGGCGAGGGCGATACGGTGGTGTTCTCCTCGCGCATGATCCCGGGCAACGAGCGGGCGATCATGGCGGTGCAGGACAACCTGGTGCGCCGCGGCGTGCGGGTGCTGACCGACGCCGACCACATGGTGCACGTCTCCGGCCATGCCGCGCGAGACGACCTGCGCCGCCTCTACGGGCTGGTGCGGCCGCGCTACGCGGTGCCGGTGCACGGCGAGTGGCGTCACCTCGCCGCGCACGCGGCACTGGCCCGCGAGGAGGGGGCGGAGCCGATCCTGCTCGAGGACGGCGACGTGCTGAGCCTGTCCAGCAACCGCGCCGAGGTGGTCGATACCGTGCCGGTCGGCAAGCTGGCGCTCGATGGCAACCGCATCCTGCCGATGGAGGGGGCGGTGCTGGCGGCGCGGCGCAAGATGCTGTTCAACGGGATCGTGCTGGGCAGCGTGGTGGTCGACCGCATCGGCGAGGTGCTGGGATCGCCGCAGGTCAGCGCGCCGGGGCTGCTGGAGCCCGACGACGTCGAGACCGCGCGGGTGGCGAGCAGCTTCGCCCAGGCACTGGCCGAGCTGCCGCCGGGCATTCGCCTCGATGACACCGGCTTCCGCGAGGCCGCCAAGACGGCGCTGCGCCGGGCGCTGGGTCGCAAGCTGCAGAAGCGTCCGATGGTCGACGTGCACCTGATCCGGATCTAGGCCGGTGACGCGCGCGACGCGCCGTCCGGTGCGGCCGCGACCATGAACTGGTTCACCGCGGCGATCCTGTTCGTGCTGGTCTGGTGGACGGTGCTGTTCGCGGTGCTGCCGCTGGGCCAGAAGCCGCGCGCGGAGCCGGATCCGATCTCGGGCTATCGCGGCCTGCCTGAGGCGCCGCGCATCGGACGGGTGATGCTGATCACCACGGCGGTATCGCTGCTGATCTGGGCGGGGTGCGAGGTGCTGATCACCAGCAACTGGCTGTCGTTCCGGCACGGCGCGCTGTCGTTCCAGGACGGCTAGCGAGTCGGAGCGCCGCCACCTCGCCTGTCCAGAATTAAAGATTTCGCGGCACGCATAGCGGTCATGCAGTTTAAGCTGGCTTTTGTCCGCGGGACTTGCAATCATTAACGGCAGGAAGAGGATCTCTCCCCTTCCTGCCGTGTGACTGGCGTTTTCTCCCTAAACTTGGCCCGCGCGCTGGAACCAAGCTGCGTGGGCTTTTTTTATGCGCGAGCGCGGCTTTTGTCACGCCCCGTTTCGCGCCGCGATCAAGATTTTGTCGGCTGCATTACTTGTGCAGCGCATCATTTTGTCGCCCGTGACCAGAACAAGCGTCCGCATCTGCTGATCAGGACTGTGCGCCGCCGTCGCGGGCCCGGCCGCTTTCGAACCTCGGCGGCTTGCTCTAGGGTCCGGGCACTCGCACGCCCACCCCGAGGTCCCGTCGATGCGCCTGTCCCGCAGCTTCCTGCCCACCCTGAAGGAGACGCCGGCGGACGCGCAGATCGCCTCGCACCGGCTGATGCTGCGCGCGGGGCTGATCCGGCAGACGGCCTCGGGCATCTATGCCTGGCTGCCCGCCGGGCTGCGCGTGCTGCGCCGCATCGGCCAGATCGTGCGCGAGGAGCAGGACGCGATCGGCGCCCAGGAGGTGCTGATGCCGACGCTGCAGCCGGCCGAGCTGTGGCGCCGCTCGGGCCGTTACGACGCCTACGGCCCGGAGATGCTGCGCCTCGCCGACCGGCACGGCCGCGACCTGCTGTACGGCCCGACCAACGAGGAGATGATCACCGAGCTGTTCGGCCAGGGCGTGCGCTCGTACCGCGAGCTGCCGCAGGTGTTCTACCAGATACAGTGGAAGTTCCGCGACGAGGTGCGTCCGCGTTTCGGCGTGATGCGCGGGCGCGAGTTCCTGATGAAGGACGCCTACAGCTTCGACGCCGACACCGAGGCGGCGGTCGCGACCTACCGGCGCATGATGCTGTCCTACCTGCGCGCCTTCCAGCGCATGGGCGTGAGCGCGATCCCGATGCGCGCCGACACAGGACCGATCGGCGGCGACCTCAGCCACGAGTTCATCATCCTCGCCCCCACCGGCGAGAGCGGCGTGTTCTATGACGGCCGCTTCGAGGAGCGGGACTGGCTCGACGAGCCGGTCGATCTCGCCGACGCGGGCTCGCTGGAGGCGTTCTTCGCGCGCGTGACCGCGCTCTATGCCGCGACGGACGAGAAGCACGACGCGGCCGCCTGGGCCGCCGTCGAGCCGCAGCGGCGTCGCGAGGGCAGGGGGATCGAGGTCGGCCACATCTTCTATTTCGGCACCAAGTACACCCGCTCGATGGAGGTCGCCGTGCGCGGCCCGGACGGCGCGCCGCTGCATCCCGAGATGGGCAGCTACGGCATCGGCATCTCGCGGCTGGCTGGCGCCATCATCGAGGCCAGCCACGACGAGGCCGGCATCGTCTGGCCGCTCGCGGTGGCGCCGTTCCGCGCCGCCATCCTCAACCTCAAGCCGGGCGACGCCGCCTGCGACGCGCTGTGCGTGCGGCTGCACGAGGTCGCACCCGACGACCTGCTGCTCGACGACCGCGAGGATCGCGCCGGGGTGAAGTTCGCCGACGCCGACCTGATGGGCCATCCGCTGCAGCTCATCGTCGGCCCGCGCGGTGCCGCCGCCGGACGCGTCGAGGTCAAGCGCCGTGCCGGCGGGGCGCGCGACGAGATGCCGCTCGAGGACGCGTTGTCGCTGCTGCGCCGGCTGCGCTGAGCGCCCGCATGTTCGGGCCCTTCGAGCGCGCGGTCGCCGGCCGCTACCTGCGCGCGCGCCGCGGCGAGCGCTTCGTCTCGGTGATCGCGATCTTCTCGCTGATCGGCATCGCGCTCGGCGTCGCCACGCTGATCATCGTGATGTCGGTGATGAACGGCT